>DASQHW010000141.1:0-2564 GCA_035631895.1 Acidimicrobiia bacterium
GGCGGTCTGGGCGTGCGCTATGTGGCCGACGACGCGCCGCCGACCATCGACGAGTACGCCTCGGTCGTGCACGAGTCTGTGGCGAAGTCGCTCGCGCAAGCCGGTGTGCGCTCGCGGCCGTTGCTCATGACCGAGCCGGGCCGTTCCATCGTCGGCCCCGCGGGGGTCACGCTGTACACCGTGGGCACGATCAAGGTTGCCGGCGCGCGCACATATGTCGCGGTCGACGGTGGGATGAGCGACAACCTGCGGCCGGTTGCCTACGGCGCCCGGTACGAGACATTCCTGCCGGCGCGAGCAACGGCGCCCCGGCCACTCGTCGTGACGGTCGCCGGCAAGCACTGCGAGCAAGGCGACGTGATCGTGCGGGACGGCCGGGTGCCGGCCGACATCGCCGTGGGCGACGTGCTGGCGACCCCGGTGACCGGCGCCTACGGCCACTCGATGGCCTCCAACTACAACAAGGTCGCACGGCCACCGGTGATCTTCGTCCGCGACGGCGAGGCGCGTGTCGTCGTTCGGCGGGAGACCGACGAGGACCTCGTCCGGCTCGAGCAGGTGTAACGGCACCCGTGCCCGGTCCGCGAGACTAGGGAGATGGACGGCCTGGTACGCGTCGGTGTGCTCGGATGCGGCAACGTGGGTGCCGCGCTCGTGCGCGCGCTCGAAACGAATGCCGACCTGATCACGCAGCGCTCGGGCATACGCCTGGAGGTCGCGCGCGTGGCGGTGCACAATCTCGCGAAGGAACGCGACATCGAGTTCGCGCCCGGCGTGCTGACGAACGACGCCGATGCGGTCGTCACCGATCCGAATGTCGACGTGGTGGTCGAGGTCATCGGCGGCATCGAACCCGCGCGCAGCCTCATGCTCGCGGCCTTGAAAGCCTCCAAGCCCGTGATCACGGCCAACAAGGAGCTCCTCGCAAACTTCGGCGGTGAGCTGTTCGAGGCAGCAGAGACCGCGGGCGTCGACCTGTTGTTCGAGGCGTCGGTAGCCGGCGGCATCCCATTGATGCGGCCGCTGCGCGAGTCACTCGTGGGCGAGCGCATCCAGCGCGTGATGGGCATCGTCAACGGCACGACGAACTATGTGCTCACGCGGATGACCGAAGAGGGCTCGAGCTTCGCGGAGGCCGTCGCCGAGGCACAGGAGCTCGGATACGCGGAGCGTGATCCGACCGCCGACGTCGAGGGCTTCGATGCCGCGTCGAAAGCCGCGATCATCGCGTCGATCGCGTTCGGGGCACGCGTCGTCGCCGGCGACGTGTACCGCGAAGGGATCACGCAGATCGGGCCCGACGACATCGCGGCTGCCGCGGAGCTCGGATATGTCGTGAAGCTGCTTGCGATCGCCGAAGAGCGTGACGGCAGCGTCGGCGCGCGGGTGCATCCGGCGATGGTGCCGTTCGATCATCCGCTCGCGTCGGTGCGCGGGTCCTTCAATGCGGTGTTCATCGAGGGTGAGATGGTGGGCCAGCTGATGCTGCTCGGTCGCGGTGCGGGCGGTATCCCGACCGCGAGCGCGGTGCTCGGGGATCTCATCGACGCGGCGAAGAACCTCCACGCGGGCGCGCGCGGCGCGACGATCGGCACGCTGGCACGGAAGCGCGTCTGCCCGATCGACGAGACCGCGTCGCAGTTCTACATCGCGCTCGATGTCGTCGACCGGCCCGGTGTGCTCGCACAGATCGCCGGCGTGTTCGGCACGCACGACGTGTCGATCCAATCGATGCAGCAGAAAGGTCAAGGGGAGGGCGCGCGGTTGATCTTCGTCACACACCTTGCGCGCGAAGCTGCGCTCTCCGCGACGATCCACGAGGTGCGGGAGCTCGATGTCGTCGGGCGGGTGGGCTCTGTGCTGCGGGTTGTCGGCGGCGAGCGATGAGCACCGCTCGCTGGCCCGGCATCATCGAGGCCTACCGGGCGCGCCTACCGGTGAGCGACCGCACGCCGGTGGTCACGCTGCACGAGGGAAACACGCCGTTGGTGGACGCACCGCGTCTCTCCGAGCAGGTGAATGCGCGCGTCCTGTTGAAGGTCGAGGGTGCGAACCCCACCGGTTCGTTCAAGGACCGGGGTATGACCGTCGCGATCTCGAAGGCGGCCGAAGAGGGCGCGAAGGTCGTGGTGTGCGCGTCGACCGGCAACACCTCGGCGAGCGCCGCCGCGTACGCCGCCCGCGCCGGCATGCTCGCCGCAGTCATCATCCCCGACGGCCACGTCGCGCTCGGCAAGCTCGCGCAGGCCCTGATCCACGGCGCGAAGGTCGTGTCGATACGCGGCAGCTTCGACGACGCGTTGCGTGTCGTGCGCGAGCTGGGGGACAGGGGCGGCGTCACGATCGTGAACTCGATCAACCCGTTCCGCATCGAGGGCCAGAAGACGGCCGCGTTCGAGGTCTGCGACGCGCTCGGTGAGGCACCCGACGTCCACTGCATCCCGGTCGGCAACGCCGGCAACATCACCGCGTACTGGCGCGGGTATCTCGAGTACTTGCGCGACGGCGTGAGCACGCGTCAGCCCCGCATGCTCGGCTGGCAGGCTGCGGGCGCGGCACCGCTC
>DASQHW010000142.1:0-2653 GCA_035631895.1 Acidimicrobiia bacterium
GCTCCGCGAGCTCGGCACTCCGACGCTCGGCGGTATCTTGACGCCGCTCGCGCGCCGCTGGTCGGAGCCGAGACATGACGAAGGGCCCTAGGCGAAGCGCGAGGTTCGCGCGACGCTCGACGCCGTGGTGCCGGAGCGCACCGCGCAGATGACAAAGGACGGATCAGATGGCCGATCACTGGGGTCCTCTCGGGCCGCTTGCGGGTGAATGGCAGGGAGAAGGCGGCCTCGACACCGCGTACGCGCACGCCGAGCACAGGGTGCTCGACACGCCGTTCCTGGAAAAGCTCACCTTCAAGCCGTTCGGTCCGGTCGACAACGGACATCAACACCTCTACGGCCTGGACTACAGGACGGCGATGTGGCGTGGCAACGAAGACAACCCGTTCCACACCGAGGTCGGCTACTGGCTGTGGGACGGTGCGACCGGTGAGATCATGCGCGGGTTCGTCGTGCCACGCGGCATCGCGGTGCTGGCGGGTGGCACTGCCGCGGAAGACGCGCGCACCTTCACGTTGAGAGCCGCGTCAGGAGAGGCGCAGTACACCATCGGCGAGAACCAATACCTCGCAAAGAACGCGAGCACGCTGAGCTACGAGGTCACCATCACCATCGGCGACGACACCTGGTCGTACGCAGAGACCACGATGCTGCGGATGAACGAGTTCACCGAGCCGTTCGCGCACAAGGACCACAACACCCTGCGCCGGGTCGGCTGAGGCAACGAAGATGCATTGTGCCCGAAGGACCGCGCATGCCTGAACCAACGATCGACGTCGCTGTGGACGGCTTGCCAGGCTCGCTCGGCGTCGTACCTCCGCCGGCCGGCGAGACCTGATCGCCGGGTAGGCACCGTCACACGAAAGGACTCACTATGCATCTCGAGCTCGCCGACGACGAAGCGGAGGTGTTGCGCGAGGTCCTCGACATCACGCTCCACGACCTCAGCTACGAGATCGCCTCGGCAGATCTGCCGTCGTACAGAGAGATGCTTCGTAACCGGCGACGGATCTTGGAAAAGGTTCTCGACGCCGTGGGCGGGCCCATCCCGAACTCGGAGCGCCTCGACCGATGATCGTCACGCCTCTTTGACGACCGAGTACCAGACGCGCTCGGCGACCGAGTGCACGACGTCGCCGATACGGGAGAGCCGGCGGTAGACGTCTCGGCGCGCCACGACTTCGCGCAGGTCCGCGACGTCGAGCAGCGCCGACATCGCGGATCGGTATGCGGGCTCGACCCGGCGCTGGCTCGTGATGGCGGCATCCGCGGCCCGGGTGGCGGCATCGCCACGGCCGAGATTCCGGAACGCGACGGCGAGATCATCGACGGCCTCGGCGAGGAACGAAACCATCTCCCCGGTGGGAGCGTCCGGCTCCATGGCCATGACTTCCATCTCACGCACAAGATCCTTCGCGCCGTTGAGGACCTGGTCGAGGTCGGCCGACAGCGTGTACAGGTCCTCGGCGTCGAGCGGCGGTGCGAACGCCTCCCGCAGCGTCAGCCAGAGCTCGCGCTTGGCGTGATCGGCGCGATGTTCGCAGTCTTCGACCGTCCGGGCCGCGGCGGAGTCACCCATGGACCAGGTGACGAGCGCGTGCATCGCTTCAACCGTGATCGCGGCCTGGGCCTCGAGCATCTCGAGCAGGTCGGGGTTCTCCGGAAGGAACCAGCGTCTCGGAGTCACGTCAACAACCTCCATGGAAGGAGCGCGACGACCGCGAGCAGGGCCGCGGTTGGAACGGTCACCAACCACGCCAGCAGCATCGCCCCTACGACGCGCCAGCGCACGTGGCGCCACCGCCGGCGTCCGCCGCCGATGCCGACGATGGACGACGCGACGACCTGGGTCGTGCTCACGGGTGCGCCGAGCACCGACGCGCCGAAGAGCACCGCGGCGGAGCCGGCTTGGCTCGAGACGGCATCGATCGGGCGGATACGGATGACACGCCGGCCCAACGTCCGCACGATCGTCCAGCCGCCCAGCGCGGTTCCCGCGGTGAGTGCGAGGCCGCACGCCATCTCGACCCAGAGCGGCGCGGTCAGGTGTCGGAGTCTCCCGTCGGCCACGAGGAGCAGCGCGACGAGGCCGATCGCCTTCTGTGCGTCGTTGGCGCCGTGAGTCAGCGCGAGACCCTCCGACATGACCCATTGTGCGGCACGTACGGGACCACGTATGCGGAGAGTGCTGCGCCGTACGGCGCGACGCAACGCGCGGTCGACGATCACACCAGCCGCGAAGCCGAGCACGGGCGCGATGGCCAGCACTGCAGCGACTCCGAGCACACCGACGGGTTTGATGCCGTGGAAGCCGCCCCAGTTGACTGAACCCGCGCCTCCCTCGACCAGCGCCGCGCCGACAAGGCCGCCGAGCAGCGCGTGCCCCGAGCTCGAGGGCAGACCGCGCCACCAGGTGAACCCGTTCCACGCAACCGCGCCGGTGAGGCCGGCGCCGAGGACTCGGGTCACGTCGCTCGACGGAACCGTGACGATGCCTGCGATGGTGTTCGCTACGGCGCTCCCCAGCAGGAGCGGGCCGAGCAGGTTTCCCGATGCCGCCAGGAGTACCGCGGCACCGGGACGCGCGGCGCGGGTCGCGACGAGCGTCGCGATCGCGGTCGCCGCGTCGTGCACGCCGTTGGTGAACGCGAAC
>DASQHW010000143.1:0-2245 GCA_035631895.1 Acidimicrobiia bacterium
AGCAGCCAGCCGTTCTCCGCGAAGGACATGATTGCGTTCTCGTCCACGGTGTCGACCGGAGCCGGTGACTTTTTCATCAGGAGAACGGTACCGGGGATGCGTACGCTGGTCGCTATGGACGCGAGGTCGCGGCGCACCTTCCCGCACATGTCGCATTGGGGCGCGTTCCGCGTCACCGTGGACGGCAACGACATCGTCGGCATCGAGGGCCATCCCGACGACCCCGCGCCGTCTCCACTTCTCGCCAACTTCGTGGACGGCATCCGCAACGACGCACGCGTCACGAGACCGGCGATCCGTCGAGGCTGGCTGGAGCACGGACCCGGGCCCGACAATCGACGCGGCGCCGACGAGTTCGTCGAGGTCGAGTGGGGCGAAGCGCTGGACCTCGTTGCGGCCGAGCTCCGGCGGGTCCGCACCCGCCACGGGAACGAGAGCATCTTCGGCGGCTCGTACGGTTGGGCCAGCGCGGGACGCTTCCACCACGCGCAGAGCCAGCTGCACCGTTTCTTGAATTGCGTCGGCGGTTACACCGCATCGGTCAACAGCTACTCGCTCGGCGCGAGCGACGTGATCCTCCCGCACGTCGTCGGTGACTCCGCCGAGGTGCTGCGCCGGGCCACCACCTGGAAGGCGATCCTGGAGCACACCGAGCTCGTCGTCGCGTTCGGGGGTATGAACGTGAAGAACGCATTCGTGAGCCCGGGCGGCGTGACGCGGCACACGCTTCCGCCGAGCCTCGCCGAAGGGGGACGTCGGGGACTCGCCTTCGAGCTGTTCAGCCCCCTGCGCAGCGACCTCAATCCGGACGTGCGCGCCATATGGCACCCGATCGTGCCCGGTACGGACACGGCGGTGATGCTCGCGCTCGCACACGTGCTGATCAGTGAAGGCCTGCACGATCCCGAGTTCCTCGAGCGGTACTGCGTCGGCGGCGATCGCCTGCTCGCATACGTCACCGGTGCGGCGGACGGCGTCCCGAAGGATCCGGCATGGGCGGAAACGATCTCTGGCATCGGCGCAGCGACGATTCGTGACGTTGCGCGCCGCATGGCGGAGCACCGCACGCTCGTCACGGTGAGCTGGGCGCTCCAACGCGCGCGCCACGGTGAACAACCCGTGTGGATGGGCATCGCGCTCGCGTCGCTGCTCGGACAGATCGGGCTGCCGGGCGGCGGCTTCGGTCACGGTTACGGCTCGATGGCCGACGTCGGCGCGCCACGTGTCCCGTACCCGCTGCCGGTGTACTCCGTCGGTCGCAATCCGGTCGACACGTTCATCCCGGTCGCGCAGATCAGCGCGCTGCTCGAGAACCCGGGCGGAGTGCTGGAGTACAACGGCCGCCGGCTGCGCCTCCCGGACATCCGTCTCGTGTACTGGGCGGGAGGCAACCCGTTCCACCATCACCAGGACCTGAATCGCTTGCGCCGTGCGCTCGCTCGTCCCGACACCGTGGTGGTACACGAGCCGTTCTGGACCGCGACGGCGCGCCACGCCGACGTCGTGCTGCCGACGACCACAACCCTCGAGCGCGACGACGTGGGCGCCGGACGCAACGACGGCTATGTCATCGCCATGCCTCGTGTGATGGAGCCGTTCGGTGACGCACGCGACGATTACGAGGCATTCGCAGAGCTCGCCAAACGGCTCGACGTCTACGACGAGTTCACGGAGGGTCGCACCGCGCGCGATTGGGTCGAGCACATCTACGAACGCTTCCGCGAGCGCGTCGCGGAACGCGAAGTGATCGTGCCTCGCTTCGACGAGTTCTGGGCGATCGGTGAGGCACACCTGCCGGCGGACTCGCACGACCACACACTCTTCGAGGCTTTCCGTGCCGATCCCGACGCACATCCACTGAAGACGCCGAGCGGGCGGATCGAGCTCTTCTCGGAGACCATCGACCGGTTCTGCTACGACGATTGCCCCGGCCACGCCGTCTGGCTCGCGCCGGAGGAGTGGCTCGGCGGTGCGAGAGCCGAACGCTTCCCGTTGCATCTCATCGCCAACCAGCCGGCGTCCCGGCTCCACGGTCAGCTCGACGCAGGCCGATACAGCCGCGCGTCGAAGGTCGCCGGACGAGAGCCGATTCGCATGCACCCCGCGGATGCGGCCGTGCGCGGCATCGCCGACGGCGACGTCGTGCGCGTCTTCAACGACCGCGGCGCATGTCTCGCCGGCGCAGTCGTGACCGAGGACGTGCGCCGTCGAGTCGTGAACCTCTCAACCGGCGCGTGGTACGACC
>DASQHW010000144.1:0-5346 GCA_035631895.1 Acidimicrobiia bacterium
GTGCTACCGAGGAACGCGACGAGCCGGCGGCCCGCGTGGGGAATGTTGTGGAGGTCGAGCGTGAAGTCGCCGACGACCGGTTGCACGTCGATGCCGGGATACTCGCGCTCGATCGCTGCAGCCGCGTCGTGCAAGGTCTGCTTGCTGACGTCGAAGGGCACGAATCGCTCGAGCCTTCCGGCGTCGCGCATGGCGTCCAGCAACAGCCGTGTCTTCTCGGACGTCCCGGAGCCCAGCTCGACGAGCGTGTCGGCGTCGGCTCGCGCCACGATCTCAGGTGCACGCACCGCGAGGATCGCACGCTCGCAGCGCGTCGGGTAGTACTCGTCGAGGCGCGTGATGTCCTCGAAGAGCTCGGAGCCACGGTCGTCGTAGAACCATTTCGGCGGGATGTCCTTCGGCCGCCGCGTGAGGCCGAGTCTCGCGTCCTCCTCCAGCGAGGTCATGTCGCGTCCGCAGCCAACCGCACGCCCCCGTACATCCAGCGACTCGCAGGTGGGAAGAAGTTCCGATACGTCGGACGCGTGTGACCGGGAGAGGTGATGCGCGCCCCGCCGCGCAGCGTCATCTGCCCGCTCATGAATTTGCCGTTGTACTCACCGACAGCTCCGGGTGCCGGCTTGAATCGCGGATATGGCAGATAGGCGCTCGCGGTCCACTGCCAGGCGACATCATCGAGCTCGTGCAGCGCGCCCGAAGGCAACGAGCGCACCGCGTGCTCCCACTCGAACTCCGTCGGGAGCCGGAGCCCTCTCCAGTTCGCGTACGCGTCCGCTTCGTAATGGCTCACGTGCACGACCGGTTCTTCGAGGCGCAGTGGGCGGCGTCCGGCCAAAGTGAACACCGTCCAGCCGTCGATGCCATCGTCACGCCAGTACAACGGCGCCTCCCATCCCTGTTCTTGGACCGTGTGCCAGCCGTCCGAGAGCCAGAGGGACGGTGAGTGGTATCCGCCGTCGGCGATGAACTCGAGCCACTCACCGGCGGTCACGAGCCGGTCCTGGAGGCGGAACGGCTCGAGATACACGACGTGTCGTGGTCCCTCGTTGTCGAACGCGAAGCCGTGTCCGTCGTGCCCGATCTCCACGTCGCCGCCGGTGACGTCGACGAATGCAGAGGGCGAGCTGTGCTGCGGCACCGCATGCGTGTGCGTGTACGCCGGGTCTGTCGGGTTGCAGTGCAACACGTGCTTGATGTCCATCAGCAGCAGCTCTTGGTGCTGTTGCTCGTGGTGCATGCCGAGCTCGATCAACGCGGCCGCGTCGTCCGTGCAGGTATCGATCAGCTCGTGCATCGCGTCGTCGACGTGCGCGCGATAGCGGGCGATGTCGTCGACCGAGGGTCGTGAGAGCAGACCTCGGTGCGGTCGGGGGTGCCGCGGGCCGATCGCTTCGTAATACGAGTTGAAGAGGAACGCGTATTCGCGATCGAACTCGGCGTAGCCCTCGAGGCGAGGTGCGAGGAGAAACGTCTCGAAGAACCAGGTCGTGTGCGCCCGGTGCCATTTCGTCGGGCTCACGTCCGGCATGGACTGGACGAGTTGGTCTTCGGCGGAGAGCGGAGCGGCGAGAAACTCGGTCAGGTCACGTACACGGCGGAAGTCGTCGTGCAGCGTGGCGCGGTCGGTCGGCGTGGCGAGCGCGGTCACAGGTCGAGCAATCCGAAACAGGCCGCAACCCATGCGGAGTTACGGACGGGAGCATGCCATTCGACGACGACGATCATCGGGGATCCCCCTTCGTGAGAAAGCGGACGATGTCAGCGGTAGTGGTTCAGCGGTCGTGCAACGACGCGCGGAGCGCGCGGTGGACGGTGGATGCGTCCACGGTACCCAGGAACGCATGGCCATCGAGCACCGCGATCCACCCCTCTTCGGTGAGCAGCGAACGGGCCAGGGCCGTCTCCAGGGAATCCGTGACGTCGACCCAGGCCTCGACCCGTACGAGCCGGTCTGCCACCTCGCCGTCCCCACCGGCGTCCTCCGCGCGTAGCCGACCGCGGAGCGAGCCATCCGCGTCGACGACCGGCAGCGATTCGGTCCGTGCGTCGTGCAACAGTGCCCTCGCGCGGGACAGAGGGTCCGACGGGGCGACGGTGGGCGGGTGGTCGAGCCGTGCCCGGTCGATCGGTGTCACCTTCAGGCGCTTCAGGGCACGATCGGCGCCGACGAAGCTCTCGACGAACGGGGTCGCCGGGGCACCGAGGACCTGCGCAGGAGTGTCGTACTGCTCGACGACACCCCCGACGTTCAGGATCGCGATGCGGTCTCCGAGCTTCACCGCTTCGTCGATGTCGTGCGTCACGAACACCACGGTCTTGCGGAGGTCGGATTGCAGGCGCAGGAACTCGTCCTGCAGCCGGCCGCGGGTGACAGGGTCGATGGCGCCGAACGGCTCGTCCATGAGCAGGACCGGAGGATCCGCGGCGAGCGCCCGCGCCACGCCGACCCGCTGCTGCTGCCCACCCGACAATTGATTCGGGTAGCGATCGGCGTACTCGCTCGGGTCGAGGCCGACGAGCGACAGCAATTCCTTGACCCGCGCGTGGATGCGTTCGTGGTCCCAGCCGAGCAGGCGCGGCACCGTACCCACGTTGTGCGCGATCGTCTGGTGCGGGAAGAGACCGACCTGCTGGATCACGTAGCCCATGCGGCGCCGGAGCCGCACAGGGTCGCCGCGCGTGACGTCCTCGCCGTCGAGCTCGATCCGGCCGCTCGTGGGCTCGATGAGGCGGTTGATCATGCGAAGGATCGTCGTCTTGCCGCACCCGGACGGACCGACCAGCACGGCGACCTCGTCGTCGAAGAAGTCCACTGTGAGGTCGCGCACGGCCACGGTGCCGTTGCGGTACTGCTTTCGCACGGACTCGAGTCGAATCACAGCCCTATGATCCTCCGACCCCTGGGGAGGACGAGTGCTCGCAGCCTACGACGGCCACGCGTTGGTCGACTGGAGCTGGGTCGCCGACCACGGTGACGAGATCGTCGCGCGCCTCCGGGAGCATGCCGTGCTCTTGGGCTGGTCGATGTTGCTCGCGTTGCTCTTCGCGATCCCTCTCGCGCTGGCGTCGCTCGGCCGTAGGCGCGTCTACGGCATCGTGCTCGCCACCACGGGAATCCTCTACACCATCCCTTCGCTGGCAGCGTTCTCATTGCTGTTGCCGTACACGGGTCAATCGCGGCTCACCGCGATCATTCCGCTGGCGGCGTACAGCTTGCTGATCCTCGTACGGAACATCGTCACCGGATTGGAGCGCGTTCCCACAGACGTGCAGGACGCGGCAACCGGGTTGGGCTACTCGCGTAGGCGGAAGTTGTGGCAGATCGACGTGCCGCTGGCGCTTCCGACCATCGTCGCAGGTGTTCGCATCGCGGTCGTGACGACGATCGGGCTGATCTCGGTCAGCGCGCTGATCGGTCAGGGCGGCCTCGGCGCACTGATGACGTCGGGATTCGAGAAGGATTTCTACACACCGCTGGTCGTGGGCGTCGTGCTGACGGTCGCCTTCGCGATCGCTGCGGACGCGCTGTTGCTCGGCGCGCAGAAGCTGTGCACACCGTGGGCGCGGCGATCGGTGGCGCGGTGAGCGCGCTCGCGACCAGCTACTTCGGTTCGGTGCTCGACTGGCTCGGGGACGGTGCGAACTGGCACGGGACCGAAGGCGTACCGCACCGCTTCCTCGAGCACATCCAGATCTCTCTCGTCTCCCTGGTGATCGCGGTCGTCATCTCGGTGCCGATCGGCCTGTTCTTCGGGCACCTGCGCAAGGGCGGATTCGTCGTCGTCAACATCGCGAACCTCGGCCGCGCGATCCCCAGCTTCTCGATCCTGTTGCTCGCCGTGCTCCTCTGGGGAATCGGCAACCCACCGCGCGTCCTCACGTCGATCGGCATCGTCTCGTTCCCGGCGTTCGTGGCGCTCGTGGCGCTCGCGATCCCGCCGGTGCTCACCAACACCTATATCGGCGTGAGCGGCGTCGACGACGACGTGAGGGACGCGGCACGGGGCATGGGCATGAACGATCGTCAGGTGCTCCAATCCGTGGAGCTCCCGCTCGCGACGCCGCTCATCATGGCGGGCATTCGCACGAGCGGAGTCGCCGTTGTCGCGACAGCCACACTGCTCGCGTACGTCGGTGGGGGCGGCCTCGGCCGGTTCATCATCGACGGAGCGGCCATCGACTATCAGGATCCGCGTATCTTCGTCGGAGCGCTGTTCGTCGCGCTGCTGTCCGTCATCACGGAGCTCTCACTCGCGGCGGCACAGCGGTTGGTTGTTCCGCGTGCGCTGCAGCGAGCGGAGATCGACGTGGCCCGGACTCCGGTCCCCGCGCCGGCCGTGCCGCTCTAGCTCATCGAGTCCCGAACACCGATCAAAGGAAGTCAGCCCATGAAGAACGTCAGACGTCGTCCGACGGGGAGCGCGGTGGGAGTGCTCATGCTCGCACTCGTGCTCGTCGCAGGATGCGGAAGCAGCAACAAGAAGAGCAGCCCGAGCACGCCGGCCGCTCCGACGCGCATCGATTCGCAGCTCGTGTTCGGTGGTACCACCGAGTGCCTGCAACGGCCGCTCTGCCTCGGCGACAAGGAGCAGCAGCTGTACGGATTCCACTTCAAGGACGTGAAGAAGCTGGACGCCGGCGGCCCGATCACGTCGAAGGCCTTGAAGGACAACACGATCCAGGTCGGTCTCTTGTTCACCGGCAGCAGTGTCATCGATCCCGACTTCGTGCTGCTCAAGGATGACAAGGGCCTGCAGCCCGCGGACAACCCCACGGCGCTCGTGCGCGCATCGAAGGCCACACCCGATGTCAAACGGATCCTCGACGGGGTCAACGCGAAGCTCACGATCGACGCGTACAACAAGATGGCGACGGGAATCACGAATGACAAGCTCGACGCCAAGGACGTCGCCGCAACGTTCTTGAAGGACAACGGGCTCGACACCGCGAGCACGGTCGGGAAGGGCACCAAGCTCAAGGTCGGTGCCGTCGACTTCGCCGGCGCGGACGCGATCAGCCAGGCGTACGGTCAGGCGCTCAAGGCCAACGGATACGACATCTCGTACGCGTCGCCCGTGAAGACCCGGGAGATCGCGTACCCGCTCCTCAAGAACGGCGACATCGACCTGTATGGCGAGTTCACCGGCTCGCTGCTCACCTACCTGAAGGGCGAGGCGTCGGCCGACGCGAACGAGGTGTACACCGCGCTGCAGGCGAAGCTCCAGGGAACCGGTCTGGTGGCGACCACGCCCGCGACGGCCCAGGACGTCAACGGCTTCTATGTGACGAAGGAGACGGCGAGCAAGTACGGCCTCGTCAACATGTCGGATCTGACGAAGACCAAGT
>DASQHW010000145.1:0-3596 GCA_035631895.1 Acidimicrobiia bacterium
CCCCACAGCTCGGTGTCAACGCGGCGGACGCCTGCACCGTTGCGCAGGTGGCAATCGGCTTGTTGCGCCAGCACCTACGGGCCACGGACCAGGTGCACGGCGTGGTCATTCGCGGCGGCGATGCGGCCAACATCGTGCCCGCCCACACCGAAGGACTGTGGATGGCACGGGCGCGCACGATCGACGAGCTGGCGGAGCTACGACCCCGTGTCATGCACTGCTTCGAGGCCGGCGCGCTCGCGACCGGCGCGACACTCTCCGTCGAGAACGTGAGCCCGGATTACGCGCAGATGGAGCACGACCACGACATCGGAGAGGTGTTCCGTGCGAACGCCGCAGCCATCGGACGGCCGCCGTCTCACGACGGTGCCGGCACGTTCTCGACCGACATGGGCAACATCTCTCTCGCGATGCCGTCGATCCATCCGTGCCTGGGGATCGACACCGCGGGAGCGGTGAATCACCAACCCGAGTTCGCGGCGGCGGCGATCAATGCGTCCGCAGATCGCGCCGTCACCGAAGGTGCCCTCGGGATGGCACGGACCGTGATCGACATCTCGACCGGACCGCTGCGCGACCGGCTGATGCGTTAAGCCCCGACCACGACGATGCAGTCGAGGTCGGACTGGATCACCGACGGCACGTTCGACGGATACGCCCCCACCGTCGCTCCCTGCCCGACGGCGAGTGCCAGCACCAGCGCTTCACGCTGCAACGCCGGCTTGCACAGCACGGAGTTGCCCTGCTGGTGATGGCCGGTCCAGTTGTTCGCGTCCTGCGGCTGAGTCGTGTAGCCCTGCTGCTTCAGCTTGGTCGCCATCTTCGCGGCGTCGCCCGACTGCGCGCCGCCGTTGAGGACGATCAGGCGCAGCTGTCCCGGAGACTTGAGCGGAGTATTGGGGACCGTCGTGGTGCTCGCACCCGCCGACGGCGTGGTCGTCGTGCTCCTGGGCTTCGCTTTGGGCTTCGTCGTCGCGGTCGCCGCCCCCACGGGGCGTGTGGAGCTGTTGTCGACCTGTTGCAAGAGAACGATGCCGATGACCACCGCCAACCCGATCAACAGGGCGCCCTTCGCAGCAGCGAAGCTCGCGCCGCGCACGACGTCACCGCCTGAGCTCCCCGGGGTTCGGTTCATCGGGTCATTCTGCCCTGTCGGCCGGCAGGGCGGGCGTCACCGCGTCCCGGGATCGGCACGCCGGCCCTCGATGCGCCCGCGACGTGCTTGATCACGCCGCCGGCGAAGCCGCCGCACCGTCAACGGGTCGTACGACAATGCCTCGGGGCGATCGATCAGGGTGTGCAGTGCGCGGTAGTAGGTGCTGGCAGCCATTGCAAAGCGCGCACGAATCTCGTCGTTCTTGCGAGCCGGAAACTGCCACCACGCACGCTCGAAGTCGAGCACCGCGCGGTCGTGCGGGGTCAGCTCCATTGGGTCACGATCCTGGTCGTTACGCGCTCGAAATACAAGCATCTCCGTGCATGCGCGGACCCTTTTCGCGGGCGAGCTTCGACAGCTCTCGCATGCCGTCGTCGATGCCCGCGCAGACGCGATGGATGTCGGGGCCCGCGTCATCGTCACCCGTGACACCGAAGTACAGCGTCCCAAGATACGACCAGATCGCGACGCCGACGCGGATGTTCCCCGCCAGCGGGACGTACGGATAGGCGGCGATCATTTTGCGACCCGCGACGTACAGCGGGAACTGGGGACCGGGAACGTTGGTCGCGACGGTCTCGACACTGTGCTGACGATGCACGAGGATGCGCGCGAGCAGCGCGTGGAGCAGCGGCGGAGCGAAGTCGACCAACGCGACGACCGCATTGCCGGCGTCGATCTCACCCGAGACCTTGAGGTGCTCCATCTGGCGGCGTACCTCGTCGAGCCGCTCGGCAGCGTCCGCGATACCGACGGGCAGCAAGGCGAAGATCGACGAGACGCGGTTGTCGAAGACACCACGTGCATCGGCGTCCCGGACCGATACCGGCACGAGGGTTCGGACCTCACGACCGGCGACATCTTCGTCCCAGCCGAGGAGCAGCTCGCGAATTCCGCGGGTGACCAGCGCGAGCACGACGTCGTTGACGGTGCCGCCGAGCCCCGACCGCACTGCCTTCACGTCCGCGAGCGAGACCTCGGTGTGGTCCCATCGACGGTGCGGGCCGATCGGTCCGGTGAGCCGGGACACAGGAGCGGGCCGCACGAGCCGCCCCATGTCGTGCAGGCCCCGTGCGGCCTTCAGCAGGCGGCCCACGGTGTCGGCCGGTCGGGTGAGCAACCCGGCCATCCACCGGGCGCGTGCGACCGGCGCCGTCATGATGCCGCCGAGTGAGTGCCGGGCGAGCGTGAACGCGCCGGGTTCGGGCTGCGGCACCCACGGTTCCGCCACCGGCCGGTCAGGCGTGCCGTCGGCGCTGAGATCGAACAGCACGGACAACAAGTCGGTTCCCGCGATGCCGTCGACCATGCAGTGGTGGACTTTCGTGAGCAACGCCCAAGCATCGCCGGGAAGGCCTTCGATCATCCACGTCTCCCACAATGGCTTGTGTCGGTCGAGCTGCTGCGACATCACCCAACCGACCAGCCGTCGCAGCTCGTCGCCGTCGTTCGACGGCGGAAGCGCGGCATGCCGGAGGTGGTAGTCGATCCGGAAGTGCGGATCGTCGACCCAGAGCGGTCGGCCGATGCTGGCCGGCGCGACACGTACCTTCTGCCGGTAGCGCGGCACGAGCGGGAGGACCGCTTCGATCGCGCGCCCCACCTCCTCGTACCGGGGCGGCGGCCCTTCGAAGATCACCACCGATCCGATGTGCATGTGGTTCACGGTGTCTTCGATGGCCAGGAACGTGGCGTCCAGCGGATTCATCCGTTCCATGTCGGTTCTCCAGCAGACGGCGACGCGCGAGGAACGACGCTCGTCACCAACATGCGCCGCACGAGCGTCGTGACGGGAGAGCCGGGCGCGCTCAACGGCGAGGGACGTTCGACCCTGCACGCGACGGCGCCCACGGCCGGTCAGCCCGTTCGAGCCGCTTCCCGCCGGCGAACAGGATGACGGCGAGCACGGCAACGACGGATCCCGAGACGACGAGCGGGAGGCGCCCGTTGCCGTGCCAGGCGAGACCGGCCCACACGCCGGCGACGAGCGACCCGGCGCCGATCACGCCCTGGTAGAGGCCGAGCCCGCTGCCTTGGCGATCCAGAGGCAGCAGATCGGAGATCCATGCCTTGCCGACGCCGTCGGTGAGGGCGGTGAACCCGCCGTACACGGCCAGCAGCGGCCAGACCCACGCCGATGTCGTGACCACGCCGAGGCCCAGGTACGCGATCGCGAACACGACGAGGCCGGCCGCGAAGACGTTGCGGCGGGGCACCCGGTCGGAGAGACGGCCGGCCGGGTACGACAGGCCCGCGTAGACAAGGTTGTACAGGACATACGCGCAGACGATGCCGACGAATCCGAGGCCGAGCGCCTTCGCGCGCAAGATCAGCAACGCGTCGCTGAAGTTCACCATGCCGAACAGGGCCAGGAATCCGAGCACACGCCAGTAACGACGCGGGTAATCGCTGTCGGTGCGCGCGGGCCGGGCACTTGGAC
>DASQHW010000146.1:0-1588 GCA_035631895.1 Acidimicrobiia bacterium
CTCGACCGCGCGACTACGCGCTCCGTTCGTGTCGCTCGGGGTCGTGCCGGAGGCGGCGAGCAGCGTGTTGATGCCACTCGTGATGGGCAACCAACGCGCGGCGGCGAAGCTCTATACGGCTGACTGGATCAGTGCCGATGAGGCCGTCGAATACGGCATCGCATTCCAGGCTGTGGAGCCCCACGCCTTGATGGACACTGCCATGTCACTCGCGCGGCGGATCGCGACCATGCCCGTCGCATCGCTGCGCGCTACGAAGCAACTCGTCGTCGACGGGCGCATCGATGCAGTGCGCGGCGCCCGGGCCCGGGAAGACGCGGTGTTCACGAAGATGATCGGCCAGCCCGCCAACGCGGAGGCGATCAAGGCCTTCTTGGAGAGACGCGACCCCGACTTCACGGCGTTGTAACTAACCTGCGGGCATGACGATCGTCGACACCCGCAGCGGCAAGATCGAGGGCTTCGAGCGCGACGGCGTGCACGTGTTCCGCGGCATTCCGTACGCCCGACCCCCCGTCGGGGCGCGCCGGTGGCACGTGCCCGAACCCGAAGAGCCGTGGCAAGGCGTGCGCGAGGCCATGCACTTCTCCGCACACTCCGCGCAGAGCCCGTTCGCGCTGACGCAACTCCTCGGTGGCAAGGAGCCGGCCATCAGCGAAGACAGCCTGTATCTCAACGTATGGACACCGGCGTGGGACGACGGTCGGCGTCCCGTCATGGTCTGGATCCACGGTGGCGCATTCGTCTGGGGCTCGGGCGACACGCCGTGGTACGACGGCACCCACTTCGCGTTGCACGGCGACGTGGTAGTCGTCACGATCAACTACCGGCTCGGTCCCTTCGGTTTCCTCCACCTCGCGGATCTCTTCGGCGACGCCTTCGCCGGCTCGGGAAACCTCGGCATCTGTGATCAGATCGCGGCGCTCGAATGGGTCCGCGACTGCATCGCGGCATTCGGTGGCGATCCTCACCGCGTGACGGTCTTCGGCGAGTCGGCCGGCGGCGGAAGCATCGGCACGTTGCTCGGCACGCCTGCGGCGAAGGGGCTCCTCGCGCGGGCGATCCCGCAGAGTGGCGCTGCGTCGTGGACCTCCACCGCCGAGCAGGCCACAGACATCACCACACGTCTCGTCGAGCGATTGGGTGTGAAGCCCGGGGACGCCGACGCTCTGCTCGCGGCGTCGATGGACGCGCTGATCGAGGCGGTGCCGAGCTTTGTCGAAGGTGGCGTGAGCGCGTTGCCGTTTCAGCCGGTGGTCGACGGCGTCGTGCTGCCCCGGCCCCCGCTCGACGCGATTGCTGCGGGCAACGCGGCAGGCGTACACCTCGTCACCGGCACCAATCGTCACGAGATGACGCTGTTCCACCTCGCGGATCCGACCGTCGCGACGCTGGACGAAGCGGGCGTGCGGGACCGTGCGCGGGTGTGGTTCGGTGACAACAGTGACACGGTCGTCGACGGCTACCGCGCACGCCGTCCACACGCGAGCCCGCAAGAGCTCTGGCTCGACCTTGCCACCGACGCGGTGTTCCGCGTCCCTGCGATCCGCATGCTCGAAGCGCAACTCCCCCACGCGCCCGTGTGGTC
>DASQHW010000147.1:0-4259 GCA_035631895.1 Acidimicrobiia bacterium
GGGCGGCGGCGCTGTCGCACGTGTCTCCGAGGACGCGACCGCATTCGGACAGCGCACGGCGCCGTGGAACACGCACTTCCTGTCGATGTGGGAAGACCCGGCCGAGACCGAGAAGAACATCGCCTACACGCGCGAGATCGCCGCCGCGATGAAGCCCTGGACGACCGGGCGCGCGTACTTGAACTTCATCGGCGACGAGGGCGAGGGCCGTGTCGAAGCGGCCTTCGGTCCCGACCGGTTCAAGAGGCTGCGTCAGGTCAAGAAGAAGTGGGATCCGCAGAACCTGTTCTCACGCAACCAGAACATTCCGCCTGCGGAGTAGCGCTCAGATCACCTCGCCGGGACTGCCGTCGTCGTGCACGACCGGCAGGCCCTGCTGCGCCCACGACTTCATGCCGCCGGTCATGTTGACGGCCCTGAAGCCCATCTGCACGAGCTCGGCCGCGGCCTTGGCGGATCGGCCGCCCGACCGGCACACGCACACGATCGTTCGGTTCATCGGCAGTTGGAACCGAACCTTCTCCAGTTCGCCGAGGGGCACCCAGCGGGCGCCCGGCGCGTGGCCCGCCTGCCACTCATCGGCTTCGCGTACGTCGAGCAGCACGTTGTGCTCGCTTCCTGCGTGCGCGTCCGTGACCTCCACTTCCTCGATGCGCTGGCCCTTCCACATGCTCATTGCAGCACCCCTATTGCTCGATGGCTTTCACGGCCAGCTCCCGCAAGAGCTTGTAGTCCGCCTTGCCGGCCGGCGAGCGTTGCAAGGACTCGAGCGCGATGAACCGCTTGGGGACCTTGTAGCCCGCGAGTGACTGCCGGCAGTGCGCGTGCAGCGCGTCGTCGTCGAGCCGGGAGCCGTCGGCGGGCTGCACGAGCGCGACGACCATCTCTCCCCAGCGCGGGTCGGGGACACCGACGACGACGCAGTCGAACACATCGGGATGCGACCGCAACGCGAGCTCGACCTCTTCCGGATACACCTTCTCGCCGCCACTGTTGATGCACGCCGAGCCGCGGCCGAGCAACCGGATCGTGCCATCGGACTCGACGGTCGCGTAGTCGCCGGGAATGGAGTAGCGCCGGCCGTGCACGGTGCGGAACGTCGCCGCGGTCTTCTCCGGGTCCTTGTAGTAGCCGAGGGGTATCGGGCCGCCGACGCCGAGCATGCCGACGCGGCCGTCGCCCGCCTCTGCGACCGAACCGTCGTCGGTGACCACGACGAGACGGTCGCCGGCCTTGAACCGGGCCGGCGCGATGTCGTCGTCCGCCCGGGTCTCCGTGCGCGTCATGATCCCCTCGGACGCGCCGAGTGAGTCGATCAGCGTGATCCCCGGCAGATGTGCGAGCAGGGCTCGCTTGGTCTCCGGACTCCATGTCACGCCCGACGACGTGATCGCGCGGAGACTCGACAGGTCCCAGCGCTCGGGCTCGGCGTCGAGCGCGGCAAGCATCGGCCGCGCGAATGCATCACCGACGATCGTGCAGACCTGCACGTGCTCGCGTTCGATGGCGCTCCACACGGCCTCCGCGTCGAGGCGCAAGGTATCGAGCAGCACGACCGTGCCGCCGCCTGACAACGTCGTCAACGTGATGAAGAGCCCGGTGCCGTGCATCAGCGGGCACGCGGGCAGGAGCGTGGCAGCCCGCTTGCCCGCGCGTATCGACGTGGCGACGTCGGGCGGTTCGGTGCCGGGCCGAGCCATCTGCCACAACGCGACATAGAGATCGTCGCTCGGCCACATCACTGCCTTGGGAAACCCGGTGGTGCCGCCCGTGTAGAGGAAGATCAGGTCGTCGGGGGACGGCTCGTACCGGATCGGTTCGTCGCCTGCGGTCGCGAGCATTCGCTCGTAGTCACGTTCGACGTTGCACATGACGCGCGGCTGCCGATCGGCCGGCAGCGCGGCGAGCGCGTCCGACACCGTCGACGCGAACTGGTCGTGGAAGACGAGGGCCGCGGCGTCGGAGTTGTCGAGAAGGTACGCGAGCTCGGCTCCCACATACCGGTAGTTCACGTTGACCGGGACACAGCCGATCTTCTGGGCGGCGAAGAACGCCTCCATGAACTCGGGTGTGTTCACGCACATGATCGCGACCTTGTCGCCGGGTACGAGACCGGCGTCGCGCAGCACGCGCCCGAGCCGCTCCGCGCGCTCGTCGAACTGTGCGAACGTGATGCGGCGGTCGCCGCAGACGAGCGCGACGCGTTCGGGAGCCAGTTCGGCAACTGCTCGCCACGCACTGGCGAACGAGTGTCGGGTCACGGTCGGTCAGCGTAGTTTTCCGGCGGAAAGGGCCAGGTTCCGCCCGGGACGACGGCGCACCGGTCCAACGACGCCGTCCATGCGTAGGTGACGACCAGCGCTCCCGACACCGCTCGTACCTCGACGCGCGCGTACTCGTGGCCCTCGTAGCGATCCAGTTCTGCGAGCGCCGCGTCCGACCGAGCGGCGTCGAGCGCAACCACGACGCCGCGGACGAGTCCCGTCGCGTCCGGGTCGAACGTCGCGGCCGGGTAGCCGCGGCCGGTGTCGTACAACGTCCCCGGCACGGCGTCGGGTTCGGCCGCACCGACGGCCCACGGTTCGACCAGATCCCACGCGCCCCCGTGCGGCGTCAACGTGCCGTACACGAACAATCGCGTCATGTTCATCGTTGCGCTGTCGTCACGTGCTCTCGGTGGCCGTCTGCGACTCGCGTGCGCGGCGCTTGCGGTGCCATCGCAGGCCGCCTTGGAGCGCGGCGAGGATCGTGTCGTTGTCCTTCGACAGGCGCCGGTGCACGGCGCGCTCGAAGAGCACGCGCATCACCGGGTTGAACGCCTCGTACTCCTCGACGAACGTGACGCGGGTACGGCCGTCGCCGAGGTCGGTGAGGCGCGTCCAGCCCGTCGCGCGGGACCACAAGGGTTTGCCCACCGCGTCGTACCGCCACGACTCGTACGGCTGCACCTCGGTGAGCCACTCCCACGACTCGCCGACCCCGCCCGACAGCAACCACTTCGGGACCGGGAAGTAGCAGTGGCGGACCAGACCGTTCCCGTCCTCGTCGCCCGGGTGAAGGATCTCGATGTGCGTGCGCACGTCCTTCGGCTGAGGGCGATCCGGCGCGCGGTACCAGAACACCTCCCACACCTCTTCGGCCGGCGCGTCCAGCTCGATCGAGAACTCGTGGCGTTGCATCGGAGCGTCGTCCTATGCCGCGATGTGCTGCTGGACCGATTGCGCGAGGCCGTCCTCCCAGGCCCAGTTCTCCCGGAAGTGGCGATTGCCTTCGGTCATGATGTCGTACTGCCACCACACCGCATAGATGCCGCATGTCAGCAACGTGGCGACGATGCGCCCGACGTAGTTGTGCGGTCCCTTCAGGCGTGCGGGATTCGGCGGCGGGACCGGCGCGCCGAGACGCGTGTAGATCGTCGACAGCTCGCTCTCGATCGCGCCTTCCGCATGGTCGTGAGTGATGAGGTCGCCGTCCAGCAGGATGTAGATGATGAAGTGGCCGATCCCTCCGGTCAGGAGCGAGATGATCGTCCACACGACGGGATCACGGAATTGCGTCGTCTGGTTGCGGAGCACCGCCATGTGCGGTGCGATGCGCTCGAAGGCAGGACGTAGCTCCTCTCCGAGGCCCTTCGACTGGGCCTGGTCCCACGCGAGGGCGGTCGCCGCGTCGAGCAGCTCGATCCGGCGCACGTTGTGGTCGCGTGACCGCCGCACCATCTGGTAGAGGACGTAGTACCCGTATACGCCGCACGTGAGAAGCGTCCATCCGAACGCAGTCCAGAAGTCGAAGATGTAGTCGGACTCGTTGCGGCGGTGCCATGCGACCCGGACGCGATCGGCGGGCGAGGCCGGGGGCGGCACCGGAACGGACGGCGCGGCAGGTGTGGGCCCGGGCGCGTAGGGCGCCGGGGCTGAGGGCGGAGGCGTCGGCGGTTCGGACGGCGGGAGATCGCTCATGGGCGCATCTTGTCGCGAATGCGGCTGTCGGGGAACATGACGGCCATGACCTCCTATGAAGCGCAGCCCGGTGACCACTTCACCTTCGGCCTCTGGACGGTCGGCAACCGGGGCCGGGACACGTTCGGCCACGAGACCCGTCCCGCGCTCGACCCGGTCGACGCGGTACATCGCCTGTCGGATCTGGGTGCCTACGGCGTCAGCTTCCACGACGACGACCTCGTGCCGCCCGGGTCGACGGCTGCCGCTCGCGAAGAGATCCTGAAGCGGTTCCGCCGCGCCCTCGACGAGACCGGCATG
>DASQHW010000148.1:0-2681 GCA_035631895.1 Acidimicrobiia bacterium
AACGCCCGAAGATCTGCTCATGGCATTGCCTCATCGCGCGAAGCGGATCTGCTCCCCCGACACGAAGAGGAAGCCCGTAAGCGATCGGCCGGCCAGACTACGCCCAGAATCGGGGCAATGCTAGTAGCGCCCCCCGCTATCACCAGATTCGGGAAAGATGCGCGTTTGCAGGCATCCTTAGAGTGGTCGCAGATTTATAGCGGGGGCAGGATTCGAACCTGCGACCTTCGGGTTATGAGCCCGACGAGCTACCAGACTGCTCCACCCCGCGGCGGACCAACGATGGTACCGGTCGGGCCCGGGTGAGACAAAGCGTCCCGAATGCGCGGGTCGGGCGGCCGCCTCTCAGGCCGTGGGCACGACGCCGATCTGCTGCAGGAAGCCGAGCGTGTCCCACACCTCCCACGACTCGGCGATCTTCCCGCCGCGCATGCGGTGGATAGCGATCGCGTCGACCCGGATCTTCTTGCCGGTCGGCGGGATCCCGTTGACCTCGCCGCTGTGCGTGCCGCTCCCCGTCCAGCGCACGACAACCCGGTCATCCGTCGAGAAGATCTCCTCGATGTTCCAATGACCTTCGACCCCGTTCTGGTACACCGAGACCACGTCGGCCATCCCGGCGGGGCCGCGGCCGGCCGGTACCTGCGGGTCGTGCATGACGTGGTCGTCGGTGAAGAGCTCGCCCGCGAGCTCGTTCTTCCGTTCGTTGTTCATCTGCTCGTAGAACCGCCGGACCACCGCTTCGTCGGATGCCGCCATGATTTCCTCCTTCGCGAACGTCGGAGGGTTCTTCGCAGGGCCGCCGAGAATGGATCACCGTGAAGGCGCGGGCGCTGCACCGAATGTGGCGGGACCGTCGGAGGTCGCGCCACGCACCGCGTCGAACGGGTCGTGCAGGTCGCCGTAGTAGCCGAGCGCGTACGCACCGCGCCGGTAACCGGCGAGGCGTGCGAGATCCTCGGGCAGCTCGCGCGCGATCTCGGGCGGGCACGCGAGGTACTGGTTCTCCTCCTGGCGCAACCACGACAGCGTGTAGCCGACGTTCACGCCACGCCGCGCTGCCGGCGACTGGTTCGCTCCCCCGCCGTGATACAGCGAGCCGACGTACAGGAGCACCGATCCCTTCGGCATCTCGGCTGCGATCGTCTCCTCAACCGACGGCCTCAGCTTGTCTTCCCACCGATGGCTCCCGGGAATGACGCGCGTCGCGCCGTTCTCCTCGGTGAAGTCCGTCATCGCCCACATCGTGTGGCACTCCACCTCGAAGCCCGACGGGAACGGGAAGAAGTCGAACGCCCACTGGTCGCGATGCACGATCTGTGCGGGCGCACCCGGCCCGATGTCGATCACCTGCGTGAGGTGCAGCTGGTAGCTCGTCGCGTGATCGCCGAGCACGCGATCGAGCACCCCGATCACGAGAGGATGGGCCGCGAGACCACGAAAACCCACCGAGCGTGCGAGCAGTGCGCCGGTTCGCCGCGTCTGGAGACCGGTGAACTCGTCACCGCCGGTCGCCGTCGCAGCCAGAAAGGGCTCGAGCTCGGCTTCGATGGTGAGCATCTGCTCCACCGTCGCGAGCCGCTCGACGACCGCGCACCCGGCCTCGCGTATCGCGGCCTCGACGTCATGGATTTCGGCGTCAGGCTGGAACACCGGGACACGCATCGTCATTGTCACATCTCCCGCATCAGCTCCCAACCGGGAGGCGGTGGCGCCAGCAACCAGAACTGCTCGGGAACGCTACCGCCGATGCGCGCGCCGAGCGCGTGGTCACGGTTGAGCGGCGGCAGCTGCGACCGGTAGCACTCGATCGCTGCACGCTTGCGGTCATTGTCGAGCATGACGGGCACCACCATCGGCGTCGGCCACAGGTCTGACCGGAACAGCTTGGCGATCCGCCACGCGAGCATGCCCGGGATGTGCTTGTATCCGCTGTCCTCGTAGCAGAACCACGTGAGATCGTCCCGCCCTGCGGCGAGAAGCACACCCGCGTCGTGCGTGGCCACATGGTCCGGGTTCGCGAGCCCCATCGGGAGGAAGACCGCGGTCGGCTGCGCCTCCTCGAGCACCGCGTCGAGGGCGACCGCGATCTCATGCGGCTCGGCCCGCTCGTCGGGTGCGAGATATTGATGATCGACGAAGTCGAGCCAGATGGGTGCCGCTCCCAACACCTCCATCGCGGCGCGGTCCTCCAGACGGCGAAGTGCCACCACGTCGTCACCGGCGCGGAACCCGCCCAGCGCGTCCCACTCCGTCGGCGGGTCCGGATAACTCGCGGGGCGGCCGCCGAACACGGTGACGACCGTCGAATCCGGATGGGCCGTCAAGAGGTGCGCGGCCCCCAGCGCGGCGTCGTCGAAGTGCGGCGAACACACAACGACGCGATCGAGACATCCGTCGGGCAGCACTCCCCATGTGATCGCGCCTCCGGCGCCATTTGCCACGAGCGGATGCTACGAGAACGCGCCCTAGCATCGTGTCGTGGGCCCGATCGAACGGTTTGCCGATGCCGCACATGCGGCAAGAGTGCTCGCACGCGCCGGCCTGCTCTCTCCGGAGCCACCGAGGCGTGTGCTGCGCATCGCGTCGGCGGGCCGGCACTGGGGTGCAAGCCTGGCCGGAGCGTTCGCAATCAGCGCGGCTCGGTACGACGCAAGAGTCGCGCTCGTCGACGAGCGCGG
>DASQHW010000149.1:0-8777 GCA_035631895.1 Acidimicrobiia bacterium
TCGGCGTCCGTGATCGTCGGAGGTCGTTCCCGGTTCGCGCTCGATGGCGACGGTGCGACGCTGCAGTCGACACCGCCTTCGTCGGGGGGCACGCCGGAGGCGCGTCGCGCGGAGCGGGGACGTGTGACGCTGAAGATTCAAGGCGGGCATGACATCCTCGTCCACGGCCTCACGGTCCGCGGCTCGCTCGCGTCGCCGAGCCCGGGCCAACTCCCGACATACGACAAACACTTCGAGGCCCAGCACGGCATCACCGTGCTCGGTGCCCGTAGCGTTCGCATCACGAACGTCATCGTGCGCAACGTGCGTGGAGACTTCGTCTACATCGGCAGCCGGACGGGCCCGAGCGACGGCATCACCGTCATCGACTCGACGCTGGAGAACTCGGGCCGCCAGGGCATCTCTGTCACCGACGCGACGAACGTCTTGGTGCAGGGCAACCAGATCGGCAGCATCGGGCGGTCGCTCTTCGATCTCGAGCCCAACAGCCGCAGGAACGTCGTGCGGAACATCTCCATCGTTGCGAACATCACGGGCAGAGCGCGGAACTTCTGGCTCGCGGACAAGGCGCCGCAGGCCATGAACGTCGGAGACGTCACCATCTCTGGCAACGTCATGCGCGACGTCACGGGAGGACTCATCTTCGTCTTCGGGGGCGGACCCGGCACACGCGGCCCGTTCACCATCACCGGGAACACGTTCCTCGTCGGGAATTCGGTGTCCGACGAGGGATCCAAGGGCGCGTTCCTCTTCGCGCACAGCGCCGGCGTGACGATCACGGGGAATCACGCGACCTTCCCGCCGGGTGCCGCCATGCCGGCCGTCGAACTGCGCGCATGCGCCCACGTCACGGTCACCGGCAACGTCTTCGACCATGCCGGCACCACGATCGTCGCGGACGCGCAAACGCATGACGTGACGCACTGATCAGCGTCATCTCGCACGTGCTGCCTCGTCAGGCCGCTTCTATAGCGCCCGCAAGATGACGATCAACAGCAACGTCACGAGGATGGAGACGACGAGCGAGCCGACACATCCGAGGCGGTTCGAGAAGAACAGGAACACTCCGGTGCCCTACCCATTTCGATCGCGAGTACGGCGCCTCCCGAGAGAGGCGCCGTCCCGCAAGCCGTGCGCTGATCTCAGCGGCGAGTCCCTGCGTGCTGGCCGTAGTAATCCTCGTGGTCCTGCTGGACACGTTGATCGTCGCGCCGCCCCGGCTCGTAATCGGGTGCGTGCTTGATCTCGTCCTTGGTCAACCGCACGTTGATACGACGGTTCTCGTGGTCGATGGTGTCGATCGCGCCCACGGGGATCATTCGCTTCTTCTCGAAGATCCAAAAGCCCGTGTCGACAACGATGTACGAGCGCCCGTCCTCGCCGTTGACCACCTCTTCAACCTTGCCGATATTGCCATCACGCGCGGAAACCTCATAGCCGGTGATGTCGGGCATCGCCTCGGTTCCGGTCGGAAGAACCTCCACGGTCCATACCCAGATCTCTGCGACGTCGGTCATGATGAACCTCCTCTCCGCGCGTGTACCCGCCCGCACCGGCGTGCGCCCGGATATCAGACTCGGAGGTCGGCGATGACCTTCAATGCGTCGGCCCGAGCCTCCACGAGTGCCGCCCGAGCGGCCTCGAGGTCGCTGCGAGCGGCCTCCATCGCGGCGACGTCGGCGGTCATGTCGACGGCAGGGGCGAGCTTCGGCAGTTGGGCGACGTCCGGTGCGGGATTCGGCGGTGTCCCGAGCTTCGAATCCGCTGTTGCGAGCGCCTGGTTCATCGCCGCGAGGTCGGTCTTCGCCTGCGTGTTCGTTCCCACGTGCGATGCGAGCTTGGCCGCGACGGCTCCGAGGCGTGTGCGCGCGTCGGCAAGCCAGTCGGCCGCTTCGATGCCGTGTGTTTGGGGAACCCTGAGCCAGTACACGCGGTAGTCCGTGAAGAGCTTCGTGGCGTCAGCGCGGAAATCGGCAATGGTCGCATAGCACGTGCTCTGGATCTGCCCGTCGAGAGCGGTGATCCCCGAGCTCGCCGACTGGAGCGCTCCGATTTGACCGGCGTTCATCGACCACGGGTCTCTGCGGGCCTGCAACGTCGAGATGAGCCGGGCGAGTGTCGCCTCCCGCTTCACCGCAGCGGTATGCACAGCCGCCTTCTGCGTCGTCAGTGGACGGCACGCGTCGGCGTTCACCTTCGCGGCGGCCACCGTCTCCACTGCGCGACGCCCCGCGTCGGCCGTCGCCCCGACGGGCGTGGCAGACACCGCGAGCAGGGCAGCGATTGCAAGCGCTGCTGCTGTGCCCGTGCTGACGGAGGCTTTCGTGATGCGGTTCACGGTGCGGTCCCTTCGGAAGTCTTGGTCTGATTGGGATCCGACTGCCCGAGCGCACCGTCGGCGCCGCCCAGTGACGATCCCACGTCGTCGAGCTGTCCGCGCAACGCCGAGAGCTCGGCGCCCGTACCCGTGGTCGGCGCCTGTCCCGCCTTCGTCGTCGGGGTCGTCCCCGCCGCTTTCGCGGTGGCCGGTGCGCTCGAGGTCGGCGCAGGGCCGGCCTGATGGCCGCTCCCGCCTCCGCCGCAACCGGCCGTCAACATGACAATCGCGATGGCCACCCCGAGGGCCGGCATCCGTGCAGTGCGGTAGGTCATGTCCGTGATTCTCGGTCCCGAACATGAGCCGGCTGAGGGCAACTTGTGAGGTTCACGTAAAGGCCGCGGCAGCCACACGCCGGCGTCTCGGCGGCGCCGGCGCCCACTGCCGCTTCTGGCACACTCGGGGCATGCCGATGCGCGAGGACTGCCGGCACTTCGCCAGCCGCACCTACGACGACGGCGAGGTGGCGCGCTTCTGTGTGCTCGACCTCGCACCCGAAGCACCCTGGCGTTGTCCGGAGGATTGCCCCCACTACGAGCGCACGGTCATCGACTCCACGTTCGTGCATGGCTCACTCGGCGGCACACCCGTGGAGGAGGAACCCGAAGAGCCACCCGAGGCCATCGAGGACCTCCTCGACGACGCCGAGCGCATCGTCTCCGAAGCCGAGCCCGACGTGTTGCGCGAGCTCGACGAGGAAGGACGTCGGAGACGCAGGTGGTGGCGGCGCCGGAAGCGCAGGCGCCCCGACGGTGGCGACGACTGGCACCTGAGCAGCCGTTAGGAGGCTGCGCGTCGCTCCTCCGACGGCATGGCCGCTCCGCCTATGCGACCTCGGCGGTAGCCGCGGCGTGACGGCCGGCCGGGTGCAGCAACGCGGTGACGAGCGACTCGCTCCCGAACTGCGCGGCGGCAGTGTCGGCTGCACGCCGTAACGTCTCACGCTCGGCGGCGCCGCTCGCTCCGGCTGCCAGCTCGGCACGGGCGGCGTCCACGGTGAGCTCGCCGTCGGCGACGGCCTCGGCCAGGTAGCTCGCGAGGCCGAGCCAGTCCTCGATCAAGAGCTCGTCTCCGAGCAGATCCTCACCGGCATCCCGGCGCGTAGTGCGGACTTCAACTGCGGGCATGTCCCGACGACTCCGTTCCAATCTGCCCTGCCCGCCCGCCATGCCGGCGAAAGGATGGCACGTGACGACGTGGCGAACGTGGATACCCACGGCCGAGCATTCGGTGACGGCCGGCGCCTATGAATCCCCGGGCGTGTGACGAACCGAAGACCGCGTGATGCCGCCGCCGCCGGTGAGCCGCACGGAGATCGCGACCGGGATCGTCGTCAGCGCCAGGACGAAGACCACGACCGCGTTCACCTCCGGCAGCTGGTGACCGACTCGAATCGCACCGAGGATCCACAGCGGCAGGGTGTTCTGCGCTCCCGCGGTGAACGTCGTGACGATCACCTCGTCGAATGACAGCGCAAATGCCAGGAGCGCACCGGCGATGATCGCGGTGGACAGTGTCGGCAATGTGATGTAGCGGAACGTCTGGAAGCCGCTCGCGCCGAGGTCCGCTGACGCCTCCTGTAGCGAGCCAGATGTCCGGCGTAGGCGAGCCAGGACGTTGTTGTAGATCACGACGATGCAGAACGTCGTGTGCCCGATCACGATGGTGACGAGCGACAGGTTGACCTTGTTGTAGCTGAAGAACGACTGGAGCGCGATACCGGTGACGATGCCGGGAAGCGCAAGCGGCAGGACGAGCAACAGCGAGATGGCCTCGCGTCCGAAGAAGCGGAAGCGGTGGACGGCGAACGCGGCGGCCGAGCCGAGGAGGAGCGCCAGCACCGTTGCGGCGAGCCCGGCCTTGAGCGAGAGCACGAGCGACGTGCGCACCTCCGGGTCGTGCCAGGCGACAGAGAACCAGTGCGTCGTGAAGTGGCGGATCGGCCAGCTCTGCACATTCGAGCGATCGAAGGCGAAGATCACGATCGTGGCAATCGGAATGAAGAGGAACATCAACACTCCGACCACCCAGACCGCCAGCACGATCCTCGTTGCGCGCCCTTCCATCTACATCGCCTCGAACGCGCCGAAGGCACGCGCCGTGAGCAGGTAGACGGTCATGATGACGATGGGAATGATCGCGAGCGCCGCGGCGAACGGGAGATTGTTCGCAGTGCCGATGTTGTCGTAGATCACGTTGCCGATGAGACTCGAATTCGTCCCGCCGATCAGCAACGGTGTGATGAAGTCCCCGAGCGTGAGCGAGAACGTGAAGATCGAGCCGGCGACGACGCCCGGGAGCGCGAGTGGGAGCACGATGCCGCGTAACGTGCGCGAGTTGCGGGCACCGAGATCACTCGAAGCCTCGATGAGTGAGTCCGGGATGCGCTCCAGCGCGGTGTACACCGGAATGATCATGAACGGCAGCCAGATGTAAGAAAAGACGAGCCACATCGCCGTGCTCGTGTAGCCGATGTTCGGCTCGGGCAGGCCGACATGCCGGAACGCCCAGTTCAGCGTGCCGCCCTTGGTCAGGATCACGATCCAGGCGTACACGCGTGCGAGGTAGCTGGCCCACAACGGCAGCAGGACTCCCATGAACAGCAGGTTCCGGACCCGATGCGACGCGACCCGCGCCATGAAATACGCGAAGGGAAGCGCGAGTACCGCATCCGTGAGCGTGACGAGCGCGGCGAGCAGCACCGTACGCCAGATGATGTGCTCGTACGTCGGCGTGAACACCTGGCGGAAGTTGGCGAGCGTGAGCTGGTGCTGCAGGTTGTTCGTGAACGGGTCCACGCTCCAGAACGCCGTCACGAGCATGACCACGAGCGAAGCGAGGTAGATGACGAGGAACCACGCGAGCGCGGGCGAGAGCGTGAGCGCGCCCCGGAGCCAGGGCCGGCGCCACAGCGCGGCCGAGATGCGGGCCGCGCGCGGACCTGCTCGACCCGCGCGAGCCGTTTCGATGGTCACCGGGATGCGGAAGGGCTCAGCCGGTGATCTGCGTCCAGGCGTTCACCCACTTCTGGAACGGCACACAGTCGCTGTTGCCGTTGCCGCACTGTGCAAGGGGCGTCTTCCAGAACTGGATCGTCTGGAAGTAGGCGTCCGGCTTGTCCGCGTGCAACCTCGCGCACCCGCCCTTCTCGAGCGTGTTCATGACATCACACGCCTTCGAGTTCGCGGGTGTCTCGCCGAATGACAAGGCCTGTTGGGCCTGCGGCTTCGGCGTCGAGATGTACTGCATCCAGAGGTAGGCACAGTTCGGGTGTGGTGCCTTGGTTGCGAGCAACCAGGAGTCGGCCCACCCGGTCGCGCCTTCGCTCGGGATCGTGTCCGCGGCCGGGAACCCCGCCTTCTTGAGGTCGCCTGTCTGCAGCGGCCACGCGGCGCCCACCACGACCTCCCTGTTCTGGAACAGCGACTCCTCCTCGGAGGCGAGGTTCCAGTACTTCTTGATGAGCGGCTTCTGCTGCTTCAACAAATTCACTGCCGCGTCGAACTGGCTCTGTGTGAGCTCGTAGGGATCCGTGATGCCGAGGTTCGGTTGCGTCTTCGACAGGTAGAGGGCCGCATCGGCGATCTGGATCGGGTTGTTGGGCACGCTGACCTTGCCCGAGTACTGGCTCGAGTAGATGGTCGACCACGACGTCGGAGCAGCCGGGAGCGCCGCCGTGGAGTACAGCAGGACGTTCGGACCGAACTGCAGGGACACGCCGTAGTGCACGCCGTCGATCGTGTTGAACGACGGGTTCTGCAGGAACGGGTGGAAGTCCTTCCACGCCGGTATCAGGTCGATGTTCACGGGCCTGACATCGCCGCCGTAGATCAGGCGCAGGTCGGCATCGCCCGACGCCGACACCATGTCGTACTGGCCGCCGCCACCGTTGGCCATCAACGAAACCATCTCGCTGGAGGTCCCCGCGAACTTGGCGTGAACCGTGCAGCCGCTCTGCTGCTCGAACGGCTTCACCCAGTCCGGCAGCGTGTACCCCTCCCAGGCGATGAGGTTCAGCGACCCCTCACCCTTCCCGACGCTCTGCGGCACCGCCATCCCGTGCGTGGGCGGCACCAGGCCCGACGTGCCCGACCCGGACTTGGAAGTCGATCCGGTCGTGTTCGAGCTCTTGGAGCTGCTCCCGCATCCGGCAACGAGAAGTGCGAGCGCGGCGACCACGATCGCCACCGCACCAATCCCGCGTACTCGTGGGTGAGGTCGATGCATCAGTGCTCCTCTTCGAGAGGTGTCTTCGAGATCTCGTAGGCCTGATCGGGGCGCCACGCGACGCGTACACGGCGACCGCGCACCTCGAGCGCGTCTGCCGCGGCAGTCTCGAGGTTCTGCCGCACCGCGACAAGGGTGCCACCGCCATCGAGTGCGACAACATAACGCGTCACCACGCCGAGGTATGTCACATCGATCACCTCACCGCCTTCGACATTCGCACCCGTCGGCGGCCTGTCGTCCGGCGCGAGGAGGTGCACCTTCTCCGGCCGAACGCTGATGCGGTGTCCGTCACGGTCGATCAGGTTGGACACACCGATGAAGCCCGCGACGAATTCCGTCGCGGGGCGCTCGTACACGTCCACGGGAGAGCCGAGCTGTTCGATACGGCCACGGTCCATGACCGCGAGCCGATCGCTCATCGTGAGTGCCTCTTCCTGGTCGTGGGTGACGTAGATGAAGGTGATCCCCACCTCGCGCTGAATGCGCTTGAGCTCGATCTGCATCTCTTGACGGAGCTTGAGGTCGAGCGCACCGAGCGGTTCGTCGAGCAGGAGCACCTCGGGTTCGTTCACGATGGCGCGGGCGAGTGCCACCCGTTGCCGCTGGCCGCCGGAGAGCTGGACCGGCCGGCGGCCGCCGAGCCCGGACAGCCGAACCATGTCGAGCGCGCGCTCCGCCCTGACGCGACGCTCGCCCCGCGCAACGCGCCGCACGCGAAGCCCGTACTCGACGTTCTGTGCGACGGTCATGTGCGGGAACAGGGCATAGTCCTGGAACACCGTGTTGACGTCGCGCAGGTACGGCGGTGTTCGGGTGACGTCGACGCCGGCGAGCTCGACGGTGCCGGCGTCGGGTCGTTCGAACCCGGCGAGGATCCGCAGCAGCGTCGTCTTGCCCGATCCCGACGGGCCCAGCAGCGTGAAGAACTCACCTTCGCCGATCTCGAGGTCGACGCCGTCGGCCGCCACGACACTGCCGAAGTGCTTGCGGATCGCGGTCAGGCGAACCGCGGGCCGGACCCCGGTCGTATCGCCGCGCGGCCCGAGGTCAGTGGCGATGCGATGCATTAGTCCCTCCGCTCGCCAAAGGTACGGCACACGTCGCCGGGCGTCGAGCATGCGGAAGGGCCCCGGACGACATTGCGACGTGGCGTCGGTCTCGCCGCCACGTTGGCCAACGCGGCCGAACGAGTCCGCGTTTCGATGCCCGCACAGCTCGATAATGGTCCGCATGCGCAGCACGCTGAGATACGCGGACGGGACGACCGCCGAGGCCACGCGCGATGCCGTGCACACTGCGGTCGGAGGCGACGCATTCTTCTGGCTCGATCTCGACGGCGTCGACGACGATGCGTGCCGCCTCCTGTTGCAGGACTTCGGGTTCCATCCGCTCGCCGTGGAGGACGCCGAACACTTCGGCCAGCGACCGAAGATCGACGAGTACGACGGGTTCACCTATCTCGTGATCCACGGCGCGCAAGCCGACACACCCTCGGTGACGCAGGAAGTGCACGTCTTCTACTCACCGAAGCATGTGGTGACCGTCCATCGGGGCGCGGGCGACGTGTTGGACACCGTCCGACGCAGGATGACACGTCACCGCGCGGCGGCGCTGTCGCCACCCGAGATCTCGATCCTGTACCTCGTCGTCGACTCGCTGGTCGACACCTTCTTCCCGGTGCTTGCCAGGTTCGACGACCGTATCGACGAGATCGAAGACGCGATCCTCGAGCTGCCGACCGACGAACAACTCGGCGAGCTGTTCGACATGAAGCGCACCCTCGTGTCGCTGCGCAAGGTCATCACACCGCAGCGAGACATGTTCGCCACCCTCCTCTCGGGCGTGAGCGTCCTCCCGGGCATGACGCCCGAAGACGAGCGGTACTTCCGTGACCTCTATGACCATCTGATTCGGATCAGCGACCTGGTCGACTCCTACCGCGATCTCCTCACCGGCGCGATGGACACGCATCTCTCGACCGTGTCGAACCGCCTGAACGTCGTGATGAAGCAGCTCGCCATCATCGCCACAGTGTTCCTTCCACTGAGCTTCTTGACCGGTTTCTTCGGCCAGAACTTCGACTATCTCACCGGGCATGTGTTGAACCACCCCTGGGCGTTCTGGATCTTCGGGATCGGCTTGGAGGTTGCCGCGGTCGTCGGGCTCATCG
>DASQHW010000150.1:0-4764 GCA_035631895.1 Acidimicrobiia bacterium
TCGCGCTCCGCTCGCTCGGCGATCGTGGGCTCGCCGAGGACGCGGTCCAGGAGACGTTCGTGCGCGCATGGCAGGCGGCAGCCCGCTTCGACGACGCCCTCGGCTCCCTCCGCACATGGTTGTTCGCGATCGTTCGCAACGTCGTGATCGATGTCTCGCGCGCACGGGCGGTTCGGCCGCCCCTGGCACCGGGTGCGACGACCGACGATCTCGGCGCGCTCGACGACGAGGTCGAGCAGATCCTGACGGCGTGGCAGGTCGAGGAGGCGTTGCGCATGCTCAGCGCCGAGCACCAGCGCGCGCTGCTGGAGGTCCACTACAAGGGCCGCCCGTACGACGAGGTCGCCCGGGAGCTCGGCGTGCCCGTCGGGACGGTGAAGAGCCGTGTGTACTACGCGCTCAAGGCGATGCGCCTGGCGCTCGACGAGCTCGGCTGGTCCGATGACGCCTGACGCCTGCCGCGAGATGCGTGCCGCGCTCGGCGCCGCGGCGCTCGCCGGCCGCGACGGGGCCGATGACGTCGCGCTGCGCGCCCACCTCGACGGTTGTGCGGACTGCCGTGCCGAGCTGCGCGAGCTCTCGTCGGTCGCCCGGGCGCTGCCGCTCGCCGACCCGTCCCGCGTCGAGCAGGCGGCACCGCAACCTTCGCCCGCGCTCGCACAACGCGTGCTCGACGACGTCGCGCGCCATCGAATGCAACGCCGCCACCGTGTCCGGCGGCGTGCCGTGCTCGGCGCTGCCGCTGCATGCGTCGCCGCGGCCGCGATCTGGGCGGCAGTCCTGCTGCTGCCCGGTGGCTCGCCCGGGACCGAGGTCTCGTTCCCGCAGACCGCCGGCGGGGTGGCCGCGCACGCGTCGCTGCGCACCAAGTCGTCCGGGACCGTGGTGTCCTTCCATGTCAAAGGGCTGCACGACGGTGCCTACTACTGGTTGTGGCTGACCGACGAAGACGGTCAACGGGTCCCCGCCGGCACATTCCGCGGCACGTCCCGGCCGGTCGAGCTCACGATGAACGTCGCGGTCCAACTGCAGGACGCGCGCCGTATCTGGCTGACCGACAGGCGCAACGCGGTCGTGCTCGACGCACCACTGCGCGGCGTCTGACCGAGACGCGTAGTCTGCGGCCGGAGGAGGTCCCCGTGCCGCAGAATGTGCCGGAATTCGAGTTCTCCGACAACGCCAAGCAAGTGCGCGCGCTGATCTTCGAGTTCTGGTGCGCGCACGGCCGTGGCCCGACGCTGCGTGAGGTGCACGAGGCGACAGGGCTCGACCGGCGGCAGATCATCCAGGCGTACAAGGAGCTCCAGCTCGGGATCGTCATCACCGTCGACGAGCAGACGCAGAACTGCAACCTGCTGAAGGCGCCGCCGTTCTCCTCGTTTCCCTCCCAGGTGCGCGCATACGTCGACGAGGAGTTCCACTCGTTCGTGGGCTGCGCGAGCGAGGCCGTTGCCTTCTCCCACATGCCGCCGTTCCGGGACAAGACCGTGCGGCTCGAGTCGCACTGCGCCTGTTGCCTGGCGCCCGTCACGCTGATCTCGAAGAACTTCGAGATGCAGTCCGTGACGCCACCCGGCGTATTCCTCCACATCTCGCTGTCGCCGTATGACTGGAACAACGTCGACATGCTGCGCATGTGCGATTCCATGAACTACGTCATCGATGCGGAGCACGCGGAACGCTACGAGCGTCAGACGTCGACACGGGGCGTGCTCGTCAACCTCGATCAGGCGAAGATGTTCGTGCAGAACGTCGCGAACGAGCGGATGTGGAACCACGACTGGAAGCCGGGCATCCTGAATCCCCGCGCGGTGATCAAGGGATTCCGGATGATGGGGGTCGACACCTCACCCTGGGGTGACGAAGCGCGCTCGTAGCGCGTTGCGGTCGGGTTTGCCGGTCGGCATCAGCGGCAGCTCGTCGAGCACGACGACCCGTTCCGGCGTCTTGAACCTGGCGACGCCCTGGCCGGCGAACCATAGGCGGCACGCCTCGAGGTCGAACGGCGCGCTCGCCTGCACGAACGCGACCACGCGTTCGCCCATCAGCGCATCGGGCTCGCCGACCGCCACCGCATGGCGCACGTGTGGGTGGGCTTCGAGCACTGCTTCCACCTCGGCGGTGCTGATGTTCTCGCCGCCCCGGATCATGACGTCCTTGACCCGGCCGACGATGTCGACGGCGCCGCCGGTGATCGTGGCGAGGTCGCCGGTGCGGAACCAGCCGTCCTCGGTGAAGGCGGTCGCAGTCTGTGCGGGATCGAGATAGCCGGCACAGACCTCCGCCCCGCGCACCAGCAACTCTCGCGTCTCGTCGTCGATCCGCAGCTCCACCGGCCCGATCGTGTGCCCGTCAGTCACGATCGTCGGGGCTTCCGTCGAACCGTACGTGCGCTTCACGCGCGCGCCGAACGCCTCGGACGCCGCGCGCACGAACGCGTCGCTCACCCCCGCACCACCGCTCGAGATGAGCCGCAGGCTCGCGACGCGGCGCGGTGAGAACCCGGGCGCCTGCATCATCGACACGAAGAACGTCGGCGGGCCGATCATGAAGGTGACCTGCTCGCGCTCGATGAGATCGAGGGCAGCCTCCGGGTCCCAGCGGGACATGAACACTGCTCGGAACGGCACGACACCGGGGAGCGTGATGCCGTTCAGCAGGCCGGAGATGTGCGCGCACGGCGCCGGCATCAGCACGCAGTCGCTCGTGCCGAGGGCATGCTCGTGCTCCATCTGCACCGCCTTGTACGCCAGCGTGGCCTGCGTGTGGAGCACACCCTTGGGCGCACCGCTCGATCCGGCGGTGAAGAGGACGGCTGCGAGGGCGGCGCCGTCGGTCCATCGCTCGTGCACGGCGTCGCCCTCCGGCAACGCGTCCAGATTCGAGACGACAACGGCGGGCCGCACCGCGTCGCGCATGCGCGCAACATCCGCCTCGCCGGCCTGGTGGTGCATCGGTGCCGCGACGGCGCCGAGCCGCCAGCACGCGCGGTAGAGCACGCACACCTCGGGGCGGTTGGGCGACTGCCAGGCCACCGCGTCCCCGGGTGTGACGCCCAGCGCACGCAAGCCGCCTGCGACACGCGCGACGTGGTCCGCGAGGTCGGGGGGCGCCGCGGACGAGAGCGCGGCGTCGAGCGACGGTGTGTCCCATCCGCCCCCGGGCGCGGGGTAGCGCGCGGCGAGCGGAGTCTCGAACGTCGGCCGCAACCGCACGCGGCTATCGGCGGTGTTTCCAGCCGTCACTCGCGGGCGTGGCGCCCTTGAGCACGGTCGTGCCGATGAAGTTGCGCTGGATCTCCACCGTGCCGGCCCCGATGCACAGCCCGCGGATGTCCCGGTACACACGCTCGACCGGGAATTCGCGGGAGAACCCGTAGCCACCGAGGAGCTGTATGGCCTCGTCGCACACGTACTTGGCGGCGAGATTCGCGCCCGTCTTCGCCATCGCGGTCTCGAGCGCGGGCGGGGTGCCGCCCGGCCCGGCCATGTGCAACGCCCGCTGGAGGAGGAGACGCGCACCCTCGAGCTGTGTCGCCATGTCCGCGACCTTCCACTGCAGGCCCTGCAACTGCGCGAGCGTCGTGTCGCCGATCTTGCGTTCGTTCATGTACTGCACGGCGTGCTCGAGGGCCCCCTGCGCGGCGCCGATGCACATCGCGGCGTTGCCGCACCGCTCGTGGTTGATGTGCGAGATCAGCGTCTTGAACGCGTCACTCGAGCCGGGATCGGCCCACAGCAGGACGTCCTCCGGCTCGATGCGCACGTCGTCGAACGCGAGCTCGGCTTCGCTCGTCGCCCGGAGGCCCATCTTCACGTGGGTCCCCGCGATCGTGACACCGGGCGCCTCGAGGTCGACCACGACCGCGCCGATGCCTTTGGTGCCTGCGCTGCCCGGGAAGCGGCACCACACGAGGCACGCACGCGCCTTGTGGCCGCCGGTGACGTAGTTCTTGTACGCGTTCAGCCTGAAGCCGTCGCCGTCCTCGGTCAACCGCGCGCGCATGTGACCCACCGCGCTGCCGGCCTCGGTCTCGCTGATGCCGATGCAGAAGAGCCCGTCGCCGCTCGCGGCGAGCGGCAGCCACCGGTCGCGCAACGCATCGGAGCCGAGATGCTCGATCGCACGCGGGGGACCGTTGAACGTCAGCTGTGCGAGGATCGCGCTCGAGACGTCGGCGCGTGCGAGCTCCTCGAGCACGATCGCGGCCTCGACGTCACCGAGCCCCGCGCCTCCCCATCGCTCGCCGATCGTGATGCCGAACAGCTCCGCCTTCCGGAACGCGTCCCACGCCCACTGCGGGAACTCCTCGGTCTCGTCGCCATGGCGTGCCATGGGGGCCAGCTCGCGCTCGGCCACATCACGTGCGAGCTGCCGCAGCGCGGCCTGGTCCTCGGTGTCGGCAAACGGACTCACGCCCTGGGCGTGCGCGGACATGCGGGCAGGCTAGTTCTCACGCGAATTTCGGGCCCGCACAACGAGAGCGAGTCAGCTCGCCGGTGCGATGAGCTCCGGGAACATGCCATCGTCGAACCGCTGCAGGAACGTCGCGAGCCCGCCCGCGTAGACCGTCGTGGATCTGGTCCCGCAGACGTCGGCATCGATCCGCACGGTCTTCGCGAACGGGTTGTACTTCACGCGGACCTGTTCCGCCTCGGGGAATTCGGCGACGAGGAAGGCGGCGATGACGCACTTCCGGGACCGGCACGGTTGCCCCGTTGCTCCCTTGCTCCACAACGCGGTCGCGATCTCTCTCGGAGTCGT
>DASQHW010000151.1:0-9458 GCA_035631895.1 Acidimicrobiia bacterium
GTGTGGTTGACATGCTGCGTGTAACGCTCGCAGGTTCAGGCGCGTTCCCGCCACCGTGCACCGATCCGCACCCAGTGACTTCGCCCGGGCGATGTCGCGCCGCTCGCCCACGATTGCGACGAGGCGGGGCCGCGCCGGCCAACACCCGATCGCCGACAGCACGCACCAGCCGTCGAGGGGCTCCCGGCGCAGATCGAGGATCACGGCGTCGAACCATTCCCGCTGCAACAAGCCGACGGCGGCCTCCGCGTCGGGAGCGCGGACCTGTTCGATGCCGTCGAGCCGGAATCCCGGTTCCATGACCAGCACACGCGGCGCCACCGCGCACCTCCTCCATGACGAAGGCCGTGGCCGGACGTCCCTGCCCGGTCCTCCCAATATCGGCCACGCTCGGCGGTTCTTGCGACTCTCGGCGACAATATTGTCGGCGGGCGTCGCAAGAACGCGTTTGCCCGGCGCCCCTAGCCGGCTCGCCGCTCGTGACGGCGCTGTTCGAGGAAATCGACGAGGACGTAGTCGCCGAGGGTCTCAGGCGTCGTGTAGAAGGCGCGGCCGCGGTTCATGCGCATCATCCGCTCGACGAACTCGCGCAGATAGAAGTTGTCCTCGAGCATGAACGTGTTGATGCGAATGCCGTCCCTGGTGCAGCGCTGGACCTCGCGCAGCGTCATCTCAATCGTCCGCGGGTCGGGGGGATAGTCGAAGAACGGCTCGCCGTTGTCGAGAATGTGAGCCGTCGGTTCGCCGTCGGTGATCATGATGATCTGCCTGCGACCGGTCTGGCGTGCGAGCATGGAGCGCGCCATCAGCAACGCGTGCTGCATGTTCGTTCCCCACTCGAAGTCCCAGGTTGCTTCGGGGAGCCGCTCGGGTTTCACCTCACGCGCCACGCGGCCGAAGCTCACCATGCCCAGGTAGTCGCGAGGGAATTGCGAGCTGATGAGCGCGTGCAGCGCCATTGCCACTTTCTTCGCCGCCAGGAAGCGGCCCCGCATCTCCATCGAGAGTGAGACGTCGAGCATGAGGACGGTCGCACTGCGTGTCACCTGCTCGGTGCGTTCGATCTCGAAGTCCTCGGGCTTGATCGCGACGGGAGTTCCCGCGCCCTGACGGGTGATCGCGTTCTTGAGCGTGCGCCCGACATCGAGGTGGAACGGGTCGCCGAACTCGTACGGCTTGTGCTCGTCCGCTCGCTCGTGGCCGAATCCCGACCGTTCGATCTCGTGCTTTCCCGCGCGGTCCTGCAGCAACCGCTTGTACAGATCGCCGAGCGCCCGCTGACCGATGCGGCGGATGCCCTTGGCCGTCAGCTCCATCCGGCCTTCTCGCTGCTCGATGAGCCCGGCTTCCTCGAGCTCCTTGGCGATCTTCGCGAGCTGTTGCAGCGAGCGGGCGGCATCCTCGCCGAGGAGATCGCGCACCTTGTCGAGGTCGACCTCGGCAAGTGGACCCGGGTTCGTCGCGTTGCGCATCAGGTTCTCGAGCGCGTCGATGTCGCCGAGCTCCTCGAGCAGTCCGCTCATCCCTTCGAGCGGCAGCGGCTGGTCGCCGCGAAAGCGCATCTGCTGACCCCAGCCCATCTGCGGGAACGCGTTGCGCAGGTTCTGTCCGAGCTGGTCGACCTGCCAGCGCAGGTCCATGTCGTCGAGCAGCGAGTTCGCCAGCTCCTGGAGCTGCGCGCGCTGCTCGGGGGTCATCGAGTTCAGCAGCTGCTGCATCTGGGCCATCGAACGAGCCATCTGCTCGAGCAGCTCGTCGAGCGTCTGCGGGTTCTCGGGGAAGAAGTCGCCGAAGCGGTTCATGAACCCTTCGAAGTCCGGTTCCTCGCCGCGCTCTCGCTGCTCGAGCATGTGGTTGAGCTCGGCCAGCATGTCCTTCATGCGCTGTAGCTGCTCCGGCGACATCTGTGACATGCCCTGCTGCAGCTGATTGAACATCGAGTCGAGCAGCTGCTTCTTCAGCTCCTCCATGAGCTCTTCGAATTGCCGGCGCGCGTTGTCGTCCATCCAGTCGTACTGCTGCAGATCGCTCACGCGGCCGGCGAGATCGGGCGGGAGCTGCTCGAGCTGTTCGCGGCGTTGCTGCGCCAGCTCCTCCAGGAGCTCCTCACGGCGCTTGTCCCCCGACTGCTGCGCCTCGTCCAGACGGCGGTCGATGCCGGCGCGCTCCTCGTCGACGATGTCGTCGAGGCGCCGGGCGATGTCCTCGTAGACGCCGCCGAGGTCGTAGCGATCGAGCTGTTCACGCCGGCGTTCGCGGAGCTTCTCGAGCATCTCGCGCATGCCCTGCACGTCTCGGCCCTGCCGGTCGCGAAATCCTTGCTGCATCATCCGGCGCAACGCGGCGTTGAGGTCGCCGTGGTAGAGCAGGTCGTCGGTCATCTCCTCGAGCAACGCGTCGGCGTCGAGGTCGAAGCCGACCTGGGTGCCGTCCCAGCGGGAGTACTGGAAGCGAGAAGAGGACATGGGGTTACGGTACTCCCGTGATGTCGGGTCCGGATTTCTGGTGGGGCACGGGCGCGTCGTCGACACAGGCCGAGGGAGCGGCGCCTGCGAGCGACTGGTACGCGATGGAGCGTGCAGGCGGCGTGCCGCCGTCCGGTGACGGCAACGGGTTCGCGTCGCGGTACGCGGAGGATTTCGCGCTGTACGCGCAGTACGGGCTCACGCATCACCGCCTCTCGATCGAGTGGGCACGTCTCGAGCCCGAGGAGGGCAAGCGCGACCACGCCGCGATCGAGCATTACGTCTCGGTGCTGACGGCGGCACGTGACGCCGGCGTGTCACCGTGGGTGTGCCTCCATCACTTCACCTTGCCGGGATGGTTCACCGAGATGGGCGAGGGTGGGTTCGTCGACGACCGCGCGCGCTCGTACTACTGGGCCCGACATGTGGCGTTCTGCGCGGAGACCTTCGGTGACCTGGTCTTCGGGTGGAAGCCGATCAACGAGCCGGGCGCGTTCGCCGCGATCTACTTCCAGAAGGCGCGGCGGTTCGACGTGCTCGGCGCCACGCTGCTCGCGCAACGCGATGCGTGGCGGGAGCTGCGCGGCGGCGGAAAGCCGGTCGCGACGATTCACAACCTCTCGCCGATCTTCGGCTCTTCGCCGAAGGCAGAGGCGATGATCTGGGACGTGTGGATGCGTGCCGATCGCGAAGGCGTGCTGGCGTTGCCCGGTCGCGCCGAGCGGGAAGTGCCCGACCTCCGCGAGGCGTGCGACCTGGTGGGCTTCTCGTACTACAGCGCGATGGGCATCGGGGAGGACGGCAGCATCGTGCCGTACCCGCCCGGTGCCCGTGTCGGGCCGATGGGATACGCGCCGTGGAGCGAGGGGCTCGGCCTGGTGCTGCGCCGGCTGCACGACGAGCTGCCCGGTCGCCCGTTGCTCGTCTGCGAGCACGGCGTCGGCACCGATGACGACGCGTGGCGATGCGACGTGCTGCGCGAGTCGCTCGCGATCGTCGAGGAGGCAATCCGCGACGGCGTCGACGTACGGGGCTTCTTTCATTGGACCGGCGTGGACAACTACGAGTGGAACCGCGGCTTCGACGTGCAGTTCGGATGCTTCACGCGCGCTCGGGAGCCGCGCGGCAGCGCCGAGCTCCTGCGAGAGCACGCCACCTGAGCGATGACGCAACGCGCCGGTGTCAGGTGCAGGCGTCGAGCCGTCAGCCCCGGCCGCGGTAGGTCGCCCGGCCGCCGACCGCGTCCTTGTTGAGGCGCTTGGTCAGGTGCAGGCCTTCGAGGACGAACTCGATGCCGCTCGCGATCCCGGCGGGTGACTCGCCGACACCGAGATCGGAGAGCACCGCCGGCATCCCGTCGAGCTTGGCGAGCAGATCGCGGTAGTCCGCCGCGGGGACGTCTTCGCCGGTGTGCACGAGTGAGCCGTCTTCGAACGACGCGACGATCGGCCCGAGCCGTTCCGGTCGGACGCGCGCGCGGAACACCTCGAGCGTCGCGGCCTTCAGGATGCGTTCGAGGACCTGGTGCTCGCGGCCGTCGTCGAGGGTCTCGATCTCGATCTTGCCTGAGGTCGATGCCGCGAGCGCATCCATGTCCGAGACGCGTGGCACGACCTCGCGCTCGCCGTGCACCAACGCGCGCCGCGCCGCGTTCGCGACGAGGGTCTCGTAGTTCGTGATCGACAGCCGCGCCGAGACACCGGAACGCTGGTTGACGTGCGGTGAGCGGCGCGCCAACTGCGAGATCTCGGCGACGATCTCGGTCATGAACCCCGGCACGTTCACCTGCAGGCCTTCCGCCTGCAGGCCGCGCGCTTCCTGGTCGATGATCGCCACCTCGAGCTCGGTGTCGAGCGGGTAGTGCGTGCGGATCTGGGAACCGAACCGGTCCTTGAGCGGCGTGATGATCCGGCCCCGGTTCGTGTAGTCCTCCGGGTTGGCCGACGCGAGCAGCAGGACGTCGAGGGGCAGGCGGATCTTGTAGCCACGAATCTGCACGTCCCGCTCTTCGAGCACGTTCAGGAGACCGACCTGGATGCGTTCCGCGAGGTCGGGCAGCTCGTTGATCGCGAAGATCCCACGGTTCGTGCGCGGAACCAGGCCGTAGTGAATGGTGAGCTCGTCGGACAGGTAGCGGCCCTCCGCGACCTTGATCGGGTCGACTTCGCCGATCAGGTCCGCGATGGACGTGTCGGGCGTCGCGAGCTTCTCGCCGAAGCGGCGGTCTCGGTGTACCCATTCGATCGGCGGGTCGTCGCCGCGTTCCATGACGAGATGTCGAGCATGTTGTGAGACCGGATGGTACGGGTCGTCGTTGATCTCGCTTCCCGCGACGATCGGCATCCATTCGTCGAGCAGGTTGACGAGCTCGCGAATGATCCGCGTCTTCGCCTGGCCACGTTCCCCGAGGAAGATCACGTCGTGCCCCGCGAGCAACGCGTTCGCGAGCTGCGGCAACACGGTGTCGTCGTAGCCGACGACGCCCTCGACGAGCGGGCGACCCTCGGCGAGCGCGCGCACGGCGTTCGCGCGGATCTCCTCTTTCACCGGACGCGACTTCCAACCGCTCGCGCGCAGGTCTCCGAGTGAGGCAGGTCGGCTCATGACTTCCGCTCTGCCGGGCCGCTCGGGCCCCGCCTCACTGTTCCGCGGGATACCCGCTGCACGGGCGTTCGGCTCATGACGTGGAGCATACGCTGAGGGTTCGGTGCGCAAACACTCGCCCTCGGACCTCGACTTGTCAGGTACGTGGCAGGCGCACGCGGCGAACCCCGATCTCGTCCGGACATTCTTCGCGCCGGAGGCCCCCGGGGAGTGGCAGAACGTGCGCGTACCTCATCATTGGCGCGCGGAACCGGCGTTTGCGCACAGCGACGGGCCGCTCCTCTACCGCAAGCGGTTCACGCGCGCGACGGAGTCGAGCGGACGCCGCGCGTTCCTCGAGCTCGATGGCGTCCTCTACTACGGCGACGTATGGCTCGACGGTGAGTACCTCGGCGCGACCGAGGGTTCGTTCGTGAACCACGCGTTCGAGGTGTCGGACGCATTGCGCGCCCGTGACGAGCACCTGCTCGCCATCGAGGTCGCGTGCCCGCCACCGCGGGACCGCGACGCGAAGCGGACGATCACGGGTCCGTACTGGCAGTCGCCGCTGCTCGACCCCGACCTGAATCCCGGAGGCATTTGGCGGCCCGTTCGCATCGTCGAGTGCGGTCCGGTTCGCATCGCCCGCGCCCGCGCAATATGTGTCGAGGCATCGCTCGAGCAGGGCCGCGTCGCGTGCCATCTGACGCTGGACGCCGGCGGCCGTGCTTCCGAAGCCCGCCTCCGGGCGACGTTGCGCGGCCCCGACGGTGATCCGATGCTGGACGCGTCGCGAGACGCGACGCTTGCGACCGGCACGAACGAGCTTTCGTGGATGCTGACCGTCGACGAGCCCCCCAGGTGGTGGCCGCGTGCGCTCGGGCCCCAACCGTTGTGCACGCTCGAGCTCACGGTCGAGGTCGACGACGAGACGAGTGACGCGCGGACGTTTCGCACGGCCTTTCGGGAGGTGCGCAGCCGCGATTGGCAGTTCTTCGTCAACGGCGAGCGCATCTTTCTGAAAGGCGCGTGCTACGGACCGACCTGTGCCCTTCCCGGTGAGGTCGACGAGTCGGTGGTCCTGCGCGACATCGAGCTCGCGCTCGACGCGAACCTCGACTTCTTGCGCGTCCATGCGCACGTCGCTCCGGACATCCTGTACGACGCGGCCGACGAAGCCGGGTTGCTCCTCTGGCAGGACTTCCCGATGCAGGGCGGCTACACGCGAGGTGTGCGCAAGCAGGCGGTCCGCCAGGCGCGCGCGATGGTCGATCTCCTCGGTCACAGGCCGAGCGTGTTCGTGTGGTGCGCCCACGACGCGCCGCTCCGAGACGACACGCCCGCGCGGCTGGTCATGAGCGCGACGGCGCCCACCTGGGGCAAGGAGGTGCTCGATCGTTCCGTGGCGCGCGCGATCGCGCGGTGCGATCAGACCCGGCCGGTGCTTCGCAACTCCGGCGCCGGCGACGACACACACCTGTGGTTCGGCTGGTTGCACGGCGACGTTGCGGGCCTCGCACCCGCGATTCGCGCACTGCCGCGCCTCGGGCGGTTCGTCTCGACGTTCGGTGCCCAATCGGTTCCGTGCACCACGGCGTGGATCCATCCGGAGCGCTGGCCCGCACTCGACTGGGACGATCTCGTCGCACACCACGGCATGCAGCGCAAGGCGTTCGCCGCGCACGTGCCACCTGACGACGTGAAGTCGTTCGAAGAGTGGCGTGACGCGACGCAGGCGTATCAGGCCGCGCTCCTGCAGCTGCAGATCGAGGACCTTCGCCGTTGCAAGGGTGCCCCGACCGGCGGCTTCGCCGTGTTCGCGTTCGCCGACGCGGCACCGACGATCGGCTTCGGCGTGCTCGATCACGAGCGCGTCCCGAAACGCGCCTACGACGCGCTTCGCAACGCGTGCCGGCCCGTGCTGGCGATGGTCGATCCCCGCACGGGCCACGTGCACGTCGCCAACGACGGGCGGGTCGCGCTCACCGGTGCGGAGGTCGAGGTCGTCGTCGACGGTCGGGCGCGGCGCTGGCAGGGCGACATCGACGCCGACGCGCTCGCGTACGTGGGGCGGGTCGAGCTCGGCGATGCGATCGACGTCGAGGCCGTGCTGTCGCACCCCGCCGTCGGCCGCGTCGTGAACCGCTCTCCCCTGCTCATCCTCGAAGCAGGTCGCGGGACCTTCATGTGAACGACTGCACGATTCGGCCACCGTTCGCGGGCGGAGCCTAGAGTCCGTTCACAAGGTCACGAAGCTGGAGAACGATGACGACGACGACCACGCCGCCGACCGGGCAGTCAGCCGGGCCGACGGCCACCGAACGGGGAGGAGCCCGCCCGATACGCCGCGCGCGGCCGGGCGGTCCGCTGCCGGTGCGCTTCTACGGCAGCGCCATCGGCAAGAAGTGGGTGATGGCGGTGACGGGCGTCATCCTCATGTTGTTCGTGCTGGTGCACCTGATCGGCAACATCAAGCTGTTCCTGTCCAAGGAGGAGATCAACCTCTACGGCGAGGCACTGCGCGACATGCCCGGTCACCTGCTCCCGCGCACCTGGCTGCTGTGGAGCGTCCGCACCGGGCTTATCGCCGCGTTCTTCTTCCACATACACGCCGCATACGGGCTCACGCGGATCAACTGGGCGGCGCGGCCCGACCGCTACAAGTCCAAGCGCGACTACGTGGCGGCCGACTTCGCGTCACGGACGATGCGGTGGACCGGCATCATCGTCGGCCTGTACGTCATCTTCCACCTCGCCGACCTGACGTGGGGTGTTGCCAACCCCGAGTTCGTGCGCGGCGACCCGTACAACAACCTGGTGTACAGCCTGCAGCGGCCGGTGGTCGCGATTGCGTACGCCGCCGCGAACATCGCGCTCGGCATCCACCTGTACCACGGCAGTTGGTCCCTCTTCCAGACGATGGGCATCAACAATCCACGGTTCAACTCGGCGCGACGCGCGTTCGCAATCGGGTTCGCAGGTTTGATCGCCGCAGGCAACCTGAGCTTCCCCATCGCCGTGCAGACCCACGCGGTGGACCTGCAGTGCCCGCACACGATCCCGACGACGGCACCCTGCAAGAAGGCATGACCGTGGACCTCGAATCACACCTCCCCCCGGGCCCGCTCGAAGAGAAGTGGGACAAGCACAAGTTCGACATCAAGCTCGTCAACCCTTCGAACAAGCGACGGTTCGACATCATCATGGTCGGGACCGGTCTCGGAGGTGCGTCCGCAGCCGCGAGCCTCGCCGAGCTCGGCTACAACGTGAAGGTCATCACGTTCCACGACTCGCCTCGTCGCGCGCACTCGATCGCCGCGCAGGGCGGCATCACCGCTGCAAAGAACTACAAGAACGACGGCGACAGCGTGAAACGCCTCTTCTACGACACGATCAAGGGCGGCGACTACCGTTCGCGTGAGGGCAACGTGTACCGCCTGGCACAGCTCTCGGTCGACATCATCGACCAGTGCGTTGCCCAGGGCGTGCCGTTCGCACGCGAGTACGGCGGCATGCTCGACAACCGTTCGTTCGGTGGCGCGCAGGTGTCCCGCACGTTCTACGCGCGGGGCCAGACGGGCCAGCAGCTCCTGCTCGGCGCGTACCAGGCGCTGATGCGGCAGGTGCACGCCGGCAGCGTGACGCTGTACCCGCGCACGGAGATGCTCGACCTCGTGGTCAAGGACGGGCGCGCGGCCGGCATCGTGTGCCGCGACGTCAACACGGGCGAGGTCTACTCGATGTCCGCGCACGCGGTCGTGCTCGCGACCGGGGGCTACGGCAACGTCTTCTACCTCTCGACGAACGCCAAGGCGTCGAATGTGACCGCAGCATGGCGCGCGGCCAAGCGAGGCGCGTACTTCGCCAACCCGTGCTTCACCCAGATCCACCCGACATGCATCCCGGCGAGCGACGAGTTCCAGAGCAAGCTCACGCTCATGTCCGAGTCGTTGCGGAACGACGGGCGCGTATGGGTCCCGAAGAAGATGGAAGAGACGCGGCCACCGGACCAGATACCCGAGGAGGACCGCGACTACTTCCTCGAGCGCCAGTACCCGGCGTTCGGGAACCTCGTGCCTCGCGACGTCGCCTCGCGCGCCATCAAACGGATGGTCGAGGCAGGGCGGGGTGTCGGACCGCTGAAGAACGGCGTGTACCTCGACTTCAAGGATGCGATCGCGCGGCTGGGTCGCTCGGTGATCGAGGAGCGCTACGGGAACCTCTTCGAGATGTACGAGAAGATCACCGGCGAGGACCCGTACCGGGTGCCGATGCGCATCTATCCGGCGATCCACTACACGATGGGCGGCCTCTGGGTCGACTACAACCTGATGAGCAACCTGCCGGGGCTGTTCGTGCTCGGCGAGGCGAACTTCTCCGACCACGGCGCGAACCGCCTCGGCGCCTCGG
>DASQHW010000152.1:0-4859 GCA_035631895.1 Acidimicrobiia bacterium
ATCACCCAGGATGCCTGCGCCTTCTACGGCGATCACGGGTTGTTCGACGATTACACCGGCGTCGTGCTCGACCTCGACGAGGGCAAACGCATCGCGGCCGCACTCGGCGACTGCAAGGCGGTGATCCTGCGCAACCACGGCTTGCTGACCGTCGGACACTCCGTCGACGAGGCAGCGTTCTGGTTCTTCGCGATGGACCGCACATGTCACGCCCAGCTGCTCGCGGAGGCCGCGGGCAAGCCGGTGCACATCGACGCCGACATGGCCGCGCTGACCGCCTCACAGGTCGGCAACCACCACGCGGGATGGTTCGGGTTCCAACCACTCTTCGAGATGCTCACCGTCGAGGAGCCCGACCTCTTGGAGTAACGGACGCCACGAACCCCCCGCACGCCGCTCGCCGACTCATACGATTCCGCCATGGCCATCGCGGGTGATTGTGACCGGAGATTCGCGCTCGTACGCGAGGAGTTCGAGCGCAACTTCGCCGAACGCGGCGAGGTCGGCGGCTCGGTGTGCATCACGGTCGACGGCGAGACCGTCGTCGACCTCTGGGGCGGAGTCGCGGATCCGGCGACCGGGCGGCCATGGGAACGCGACACGATCGGCGTGGTGTGGTCGTGCACCAAGGGCGCGACTTCGCTGTGCGCGCACGTGCTGGCGTCACGGGGACAACTCTCCCTCGACGCGCCGGTGAGCGCGTACTGGCCCGAGTTCGCGAGGAACGGCAAGGAGGCGGTCACGCTTCGCATGCTGCTCGCGCACCAGGCAGGTGTCGCCGCGTTTCGCGAGCCGATCCCCGACAACGGCTACTGCGACTGGGACCTGATCGCCGGGCGCCTCGCCGACCAAGCACCGTTGTGGGCACCCGGCACGCGGCACGGCTACCACGCGCTCACGTTCGGCCATCTGGTCGGCGAAGTCGTGCGGCGCGTCACGGGCTCGACCCTCGGCGCGTTCTTCCGGGACGAGGTCGCGGCACCGCGCGGCATCGATCTCTGGATCGGGTTGCCGGCCGAGCACGAACCGCGCGTCGCGGCAACGGTGCCGGCGGAGATGCCGGCGCAGGGGACGGAGATCCCGAGCTTCTACAGGTCCGCAATGGCGGATCCGACGTCGATCGCGGCGCTGGTCCTGATGAACTCGGGTTCGGTGTTCGCCCCGCGGTGGATCGACACACGCGAGGCGCACGAGGCCGAGCTGCCGGCCTTCGGGGGCATCGGCAACGCCCGCGCGCTGGCCGCCATGTACCGGGCGCTCGCGATCGGGGGCGACGGGCTCGTCGATGCCGAAGCGCTGGCGGAGATGGGCGCAGTCACCTCGGCGACGTCGGTCGACGCGGTGATGCTCGTGCCGACCCGGTGGTCAACCGGCTTCGTCAAGTCGGTCGACAACTCCGCGCGGGGCCCGGGTGACCGGGACGGCGTGGTCCTCTCCGAAGAGGCTTTCGGCCACGTCGGCATGGGCGGATCGATCGGGTTCGTCGACCCCCGGGCCCGGATGTCGTTCGGGTACACGATGAACCGCCAGGGCATGGCCGTCGGTCTCGACGCCCGGGGCCAGGGACTGATCGATGCGGCATACGGTGTGCTCGGCTACCGGCGACCCGAGCGGGGCCGCAGCTGGTACCCCTAATCGGGAATGGCGCGGGCATCCGGGCCGTTAATTCTCTGGCTATGCCTCGTTTGAAGACTGCCCCCGTTCGCACTGACTGGTTCGACGATGCCGCGTGTCGTGATGCCGACACGACGGTGTTCTTCCCGACGTCCGATGCGCTTGCGGCCGAGGCAAAGGCGATCTGCGAGTTGTGCCCGGTGCGTGAGGAGTGCCTCGAGCACGCGCTCGAGACCCGTCCGTCGGACGGGATCTGGGGCGGCCTCACCCCGATCGAGCGTCACCGTGTGATTCGCCGGCGCCAGAAGGCCGCAAGGAAAGCTCGCACAGCCGCGTAGCCGGGGCGCGCTCCCGTTCGTCGCGGCGCTCAGGCTGCGTTCGACGCGTCGCCGCGGCTCGCTCGGCGCGGCGCATCGTCGCGCCGGCGTTCCTTCGCCGCGGCCGGCGGCGGCGTGCGGCGTTCGTGTCGTCCCGTAGACGTCCCGATGATCGACGCCAACCCGTAGACGCCCGCCCAGGAGAGCGCGAGCGCGAAGAAGAACCGGATGGCGGCATCGGCGATGTCGACGTCGCCGTGCAACGTCGGGCGCAATGTCGGCAACGAGAGCGCCACGGCGAGCAACAAGCTGACCCCGAAGATCAACGCCGGGTCGGCGCTCGGCTTCTTCATCACGGTGTGTGGTGCCGCTTCCTAGGCTTGCGCCGTCACGACCTGGGCCGCCTCGAGCGGACGCGCCGAGACACAGTCTCGAGGGCTGGACCCTGCCGCGACCGCGGCGTAGTACGCAGCCTTGCGACGTGCGATCCGGCCGTTCGGCCGTGGCTCCTCCGGCAGTGCCTCGGGCTCCAGCTGCGAGCTGATGCCGTCCTTCAACAACAGCAGGGCCTCGGCGCGCAGCTGTGAGATGCGCGACTCACTGACCCCGAGCTCGTCGGCCAGGTCCTGCATCGACCGCTCCTCGAAGAAGTACCCGATGACGACCCGTTGCAGACGCTCGGGCAGCGCGTGCACGGCATCCATGAGGTACGCCTTGCGCTCCCGATCGAGCATCGTCATCTCGGGCGTCGCGTCGTCGCTCGCGATGAAACATTCGGCGTCGCCTTCCAGTACCAGCGAGTCGTAGTTCAACACGGTGGCGCGGTGGACGTCGTCGACGCGCTTGTGCACGATCTCGGTCGGCACGTCGAGCGTCGCGGCGATCTCGTCGGAGGTGGGTGCACGGCCGAGCTTGTTCATCAGCTCTTCGTGCGCGGCTTGCAGTCCCCGGGCCCTGGCGCGCACCGAGCGACTCGCCCAGTCGCGACCGCGGAGCTCGTCGAGCAACGCGCCGCGGATACGGGTCGAGGCGAAGCGCTCGAATGCGATTCCCCGTTCCGGGTCGTAGCTCCGTGCCGCTTGTGCCAGGCCGAGCATGCCCGCCGAGACGAGGTCGTTTCGCGTGACATGACTGGGCACCCGGTGGGCGACCTCGGACACCACGTACTGGACGAGCGGCAGATGCTGGCGCACGAGAGCGTCCTCGTGCGCGGCCCGCTCGATGTCGATCGTCAATGGTTGCGTCGGCTTCACGTTCCCCGTCCCCCGGCTCGCCCTGATGGGCGTGATGAATGTCGAGGAAGATTTCGGCTCCGGTGGGACAACCCCTTGATAGTCCTCAGGGTTGAAAGATCCGGACACTTTCTGTGGATATGCGGTGACGAAGCGTAGTATCACTCCCGGGATCGCCGCGGCTCGGGAGGCTCGCCGTGCAAGATGTCGGGATGCAGACGGCCCAAACGGCCGTGGTCGCCGACGAGCTCGCCCTCGTTCGGGCCGGCATCACGGCCGTGCTCCAGGATCACGGCGTCGAGGTCGTCGCCCAGACGCGATCCGGGCGTGAGCTGCTGCGCCTCGCCGCTTCCCTGGGGCCCGACGTCGTCGTGGTCGGCGCGCCCGCCGATCTTGCGATCGAGGAAGTGGTCAGACGGGTCGTCCGGCTCCGGCCACCTCCGTCGACGGTGGCCCTGGTGCCCGTCGACCACGGCCACGTCCTTCGTTACCTCTTGGCGCTCGGCGCGAGTGCGGTCGTGCCGCGCACGAGCGACGTCGACGAGCTCGGCACCGCCGTCGATGCAGCGTGCAAAGGCGTGCAGTACGTGGCCGCCTCTCTGCACGGAGCGCTCGTCGGCAGGCTCCGGTTGCCGCCCCTCGACGAGCGCAGCGTCGAGCTCCTCTCCGCCCGCGAGCGTGAGGTCCTGATCCTGCTCGCCGAAGGCGGCTCGAACCGGGAGATCGCCAACGACCTCTCGGTCACCCTCGCGACCGTGAAGTCCCACCTCGTACGCATCTACGCCAAGCTCGGTGCCAAGAACCGCAACGAGGCGCTCGGACGCGCCGTCGCACTCGGCGTCTTGCGGTAGGGCCCCACGGCTGCGGGGCCCACGGCCCGCTGCGAGCGGCAGAACACCAAACCAGTACGCATTGCGTTCCCGGTTCCTTCATCTCTTGCGGCAAACCCGCCGATGGAACGGTGCACCACTAGGGGCCGTGAGGGTGGAGTCATGGCGCTGAGCGACGCGTCCAACATCTTGTGGAGAGAGCGGCAGCTCGTCGAGCTCCTCGTGTTCAAGCTCGAGGAGGAGCAGCTCGTCTTCGCGGCAGGTCGCAATCGGTGGCTTGCGCACGCGCGGCGGGAAGTGGAGAACGTCGTCGCTGAGATCAGGCGCGTCGAGCTCGAGTGGGCGGTCCAGGTTGCCGATACCGGGCGCGAGCTCGGCATTCCCGATGCACCGACACTGCGGGATCTTGCGTCGTTGACGCCCACGCCGTGGGACGCGATCTTCGCCGAGCACCGGCGCGCGCTGATCGATCTCGCCGGAGAGATCGAGGCGATCAGAGCATCGAACCGCGAGCTGTCCCGGCGCGGACAGGGCACGGCACACCCGGCCGACGGCGCGAAGGGCGACATCGACATCGGCGCGTATGACGTAGACGACGCCGACGCCACGCTTCCCGATCGATCGCTCGTGTTGCGCATCCTGGACGAGGCGATCTGACGTGCTGCGCGTTTCGCGGTCCCTACCACGCCGAACACCGAACAGAAGGCGGACATGCTGACGATGAAGAACAACCGAGCAAACCTTGCGGTCGTCGCGTTGACCGCCGATGCACTTCATGTATCCGTCGCGGACCTCGCCCGGTAGGTATCGATGCTCGACATGCAGAAAACCGCCGACGTCGTCAAGGTGAACTTTCCCGCGGGGAT
>DASQHW010000153.1:0-7517 GCA_035631895.1 Acidimicrobiia bacterium
GATGCCTCGCACCGTCGGGGGCAGCGCGGCGGCGAACGCCGCCACCGGGAAGGGCCGGTACAAGCGCACTTGCACGAGCCCGACCGGCTCCCCCCGCGCGACGAGCGCGTCGACGGCCTCTGTTGCGGCACCGGCGCCCGACCCCATCAACACCACGACCCGTTGGGCGTCGGGTGCTCCGTGATAGTGCACGAGGTCGTAACGCCGGCCCGTCGCGTCAGCGAGACGTGCAAACGCGCGCTCGACGATGCCCGGCACCGCGAGCATGTACGGGTTCGCGGCCTCCCGGGCCTGGAAGAACACGTCCGGGTTCTGCGCGCTGCCGCGCAGGACGGGCCTGTCCGGATCGAGGGCCCGCAAACGATGCGCGACGACCCAGCGGTCGTCCACGAGGGCGGCGATCACGCCGGCGTCGGGCATGTCGACGGGGCCGATCTCGTGGCTCGTGCGGAAGCCGTCGAAGAAGTGCAGGAAGGGCACGCGTGACTCCAACGTGGCGGCGTGGGAGACGAGGGCGAAATCGGCCGCCTCTTGCGGCGACGACGCGCACAGCATCGCCCAGCCGGTCGGTCGCGCCGCCATCACGTCGCTGTGATCACCGAAGATCGACAACGCGTGGGTTGCCACTGCCCGGGCCGCGACATGAATCACCGCCGGCGACAGCTCACCGGCGATCTTGTACATGTTCGGCAGCATCAGCAGCAGGCCCTGGCTCGCGGTGAAGGTCGTCGCGAGCGCCCCGCGCGTCGTCGCGCCGTGGAGCGCACCCGCCGCGCCGGCTTCCGACTGCATCTCGACGACCTCCGGCACCGTCCCCCAGCGGTTCGGCGCACCGCCGGCGGCGAGCGCGTCGGCGAGCTCACCCATCGGTGACGCGGGGGTGATCGGATACAAGGCGATTACCTCGGACAGCGCGTACGCGACGCGGCCAGCGGCCTCGTTGCCGTCGACGATCGCGTACGCCATATCGTGATGCTCGTCGTCTCCCGTCGTCGCACACAGGGTCCTCCGGCCCCAACCGGAGAGGCGTAGCGTCACGGCCGTGCGTGCCGAGACCCGCCGAGCGACCGAGGTGGGGGCCGTCCTCGTGCGGCACGGTCTCGGTGCACTGGTCGATCTCCTCGACATGCGGGTCCTGCTCCCCTCCCTCCACCAGCCACCGGCCCGCGCACGGCCCCCCGAGCCCGTACGTCTGCGCAGGGCGCTCGAGCAGCTCGGCACGACGTCGATGAAGCTCGGTCAGGTGCTCTCGACGCGCCCCGACCTCGTGCCTCCCGCGTTCGAAGCCGAGCTGGCACTCCTGCAGGACGCTGCGCCGACGGTGCCGTACGCCGAGATCGCGCAGGCAGTGGAGAACGCGCTCGGTACGCCGCTCGATGCCGCATTCCGCCGGTTCGAGGCGGTGCCGATCGCGGCAGCATCGATCGGACAGGTGCACGCGGCAACGCTGCCGGACGGTACCGACGTCATCGTGAAGGTCCGCCGCCCGGGCGTGACCGAACGAGTGAACCTGGACCTGAACCTGCTCGCCCGAGCGGCGGAGGTCGCCGGCAGGCACTCGGCACTCGCGCGCAGGTACGACGCCGTCGGCCTCGTCCGAGAGTTCGCCGAGACCCTTCACGCCGAGCTCGACTACGCACGTGAAGGTCGCAACGCCGAGCTCGTCGCGGCAGGCTTCGATCGTGACGAGCGTGTGCACATCCCGAAGGTGTTCTGGGACCACACCCGACAGGAGGTGATCACCGAGGAGCGCATCCGAGGCATCAAGGTCGACGACGTGCGCGCCCTCGATGCCGCCGGTCTCGATCGGGCGGTGGTCGCACGCATCTTCGCCGACGCGTATCTGTCGATGGTCTTCGTACGCGGGTTCTTCCATGCCGACCCTCACCCCGGGAACGTGTTCGTGGAGTCCGCCTCACGGATCGGGTTCGTCGACTTCGGGATGGTCGGGTCGGTCGCACCGCACACCAGCCGGGGCCTCGGGACCATCCTGCTCGCGCTGGTCGCGACAGACCCGTCGCGCATGGCCACCGGACTGCTGCGATTGGGTGTCGCCTCTGACGACATCGACCGGCCGCGGCTCGAACGCGATCTTGCGCAGCTGCTCGCCCGGTACGGCAGCGTCCCCTTGGACCAATTGCGGCTGGGACCGCTGCTCACCAGCGTCATGGCCATCGTGCGCGCGCATCGGTTGCGGCTCCCGAGCGACCTCGCGCTGCTGCTCAAGACGGTGATCATGTGTGAAGGGGGCGCGGCGCAGCTCGACCCGAGCTTCCAGCTCGTCCCGCTCCTCGTCCCCTACGCCGCACGTCTCACCAACGAAGACGTCGCCTGATCCGACACACCACCTCAGCGCAGGTAGCCGAGCTGACGGGCCTCCCGAGTGAGCGCATCGCGGAAGTGCGGGTGCGCGATCCCGATGAGTGCCTCGGCTCGGTGTGCGATCGACCGCCCGCGGAGCTCCGCAACGCCGTATTCGGTCACGACATGGTCGACCGTGTTCTTCATCGTCGTGACCGGCGCGCCGGCGCAGAGGCGTGGGACGATCCGTGAGACCGATGCGTCGGCCGTCGTCGAGTGCAGCACGACGAAGCCCATGCCTCGCTCGCTGTACATGGCACCGCGCGCGAAATCCGTCTGTCCGCCGCTTCCCGAGTAGTAGCGACCGGCGATCATCTCCGAGTTGCACTGCCCGAGGAGGTCGACCTCGACGGTCGCGTTTATCGATACGAAGCATCGCTCGCGACCGATGACGCGAGGATCGTTCACCCAGTCGACCGGCAGGAACTCGACTGCCGCGTTGTCGTGGAGGAAGTCGTAGAGCCGGCGGGTGCCGAGGGCGAAGGTCGCGACGAGCTTCCCGGGCCGTGTCACCTTGCGGGTCCCGGTGAGTGCACCCGATTCGAACAGGTCCATGATCCCATCGGAGATCAGCTCGGTGTGCAGGCCCAGGTCGCGGTGGTCGTGCAGGAGCGCGAGGATCGCGTTCGGGATCGCGCCGATCCCTGCCTGGATCGTCGCACCGTCGGGCACTCGCTCGGCGACGAGTGCAGCGATCTGCCGGTCTCGGTCCGAGACGGACGGCGGCGGCACCTCGAGAAGCGGATAGTCGACCTCGGTCCAGCCGACGACCTGGCTGAGGTGCAAGGAGTTCTCGCCGAACGTACGCGGCATGGTCGGATTGACTTCGATGAAGAACGGGGCCCGCCCGATGAAGCGCGCGGTGTAGTCGGCGTTCGTGCCAAGCGAGACATATCCGTGCGGATCGGGAGGCGACGCGGCCGCAAGCACGAGTGGCCGTGCGATCTCGCGCCCGAGGACGAGCGGCATCTCGCTGAAATGTGCCGGGACGAGATCGCAATCCCCGGCTGCGAAGGCCGGTCGGGTCACGGATGACAAGAAGTACGACATGTGGTGGAGGTGGTCGCCGTACTTGTTGTGGATGTACGGGTGGTCGTAGAGCGCATGCATCTGATGTACGCGCACGTTGGTGAGCTCGTGTGCATGCGCATCGAGCGCGTCGATCAGGACGCGTGGCTCGCCGTTCGCGAGAGGAACGACGATGTCGGCACCTTCGAACACGTGGGCCAGCACGGCTTCGGGCGGAGACGGGGCAGCGGTTGCAGCGATGCGCGCATTCTGCCAGCCGGGGAAGGCGCCATCGTCGACGACAGGACCTGTGGCCCTATCCGTGGGGCCGCGTTCCGCGTACGGTCTTGCCATGAGCAGCTACGGGCTTGCCGTATTGGCGCGCGACGAGTGCGAGAAATTGCTCCGGACACAGTGTGTGGGACGTGTCGCCATCTGCTCGGGGCACCCCGCCGTGCTTCCCGTCGTGTACACCGTCGTCGACGGCGACATCGTGTTCCGTACGGCGCCCGGTGAGAAGCTCATCGCCGCCGTGTTGCACCGGACCGTCGCGTTCGAGGCCGCCGCCTTCGACGTGGACGCGCACTCCGGATGGAGCGTGAACGTGGTCGGTCCGGCCGAGGAGATCGTCCACCCGGACGACGTCGCTCGCGCCCGCGCGCTCGATCTCCGGCCGTGGGCCGGCGACGTGAGAGACCGCTTCGTCCGCATCCGCGCCGAGGATGTGACAGGGCGACGTGTCGAGCCCGCACCCTGACCGGCTCAGCCGCCTGCGGCGCGTGCGAGCAGTTCGCCCCACTGCTCGAGATGACGATCGGCCAGGAAGTAGCTGCGTGCTCGGTCATACCCGCGCTCGCCCATTCGTGAGGCCTCGGCGCGGTCGGCGAGCAGACCGCCGACCGCGTACGCGTACTCGTCCAGATCGGCCGGATTCCGCAGCAGCCAGCCCGTCTCGCCCGAGACGATCTGGTCCATGATGCCGCCGACAGCGCTCCCGACGACCGGTCGGCGCTTCCACATCGCTTCGGCCACCGTGAGACCGAACCCCTCGGCGAAGCTCTTCTGGACGATGACTGTCGCCTGACGCTGGAGTGCGTTCACGATCGCGGCAGCTTCGTCGGGATCGGCCATCGGCACGCACGCGAGCCTGATCCTCTCTTGCGCGCGCGCCGGGAGCTTTCCCCACAATGCACGACACTCGGCGAGCACCATGGCGGCCTCCGGGTCGTCGGCAACGCCGATCGCCTCGGGCCCGGCGAGGATCAGATGGGCGTCGCCCATGTCCGGAAGGTGGTCGGCGAAGCCGAGCATCACGCCCGGCATGTCCTTCAGCGCGTCCCAACGTGAGGCCTGTAGCACGATCGGCACGTCGGCCGGCGGCGCAGGCCCCGTTCCCACCGGATCAACGGCGCGGTGCACGCGGCCCTTCGTGCCGTCGCGCCGGGTGAACTCCGAGTCGGGCGCGGGCCCGTTGCTCGCGAGCAGGCCCGCTGTGCGCAGTGTCCGCACCACATCGGCGGTCTCGATCGGCTCGTTCTTGGCGGAGAAAGGGTCGATCGACGGCGCGACGACGGTGAGCCGCTCGGATGGCACCCATTCGGGCGCGAAGCGCGCACAGGAGAAGACCCAGGCATCGACATGCTCGACATACGGGCGGAGAAACGCCCAGCCCTCGGCCGAATGGCTGTTCGTGGCGTCCAGACCGACGTGGCAGCGCCACACCACGACCGCGCCCCGACGGCGCGCTTCCGCGACGAGCCCCGCGGTCTGGGGATCGTGCAGCACGACGATGTCGCCGGGCCGCACCAATGCCGCGAGGTCGTCGGCATTTCGCGCAGTCGTGCGCTCGTAGTCTCGACGTTCGGCGGCGCCGAGCGGTCCGCCGTCGCCGCGCTGTCCATACAGCCGGTTGTGGATCCGCTTCGTGATCTGGAAGAAGCGAGGGTCGCCGTTGATCACAGCCCAGCGCGCGTCGATGCCTGCGCCACGGGCATAGGCGAGGAGTGTCTGCAGGAGCTCGGCGACGCCACCGCCGGTTGCAGTGGAATTCAGGTTCCAGACGACTCGGCCTTCGAGCATCGTACGCGCATCGGCAGCCGCGGTGACGAAGGCCGCGGTTCTTTCGGCGCCGATCAGCACCTCGAGTCGTTCGGGTGGGATGCCCCGCACACGAACTTGCTCGAGGGCCATACCATGCGACGCTAGTCCCGTGTCACACTCGCACGTGGCAAGTCGCATCGCGATGGTCCGCGACGTCGCGGAGAACAGGAGCGCACGATGCTCGTCATCAAGACCGTGAGTGGGGGCGAATTCCGGATCCCCCTCGACGACATCGAGAGCATCACCGAGGTCGACCCGGGCTCCGGATCCGAACGCGAGCCTCCGCCGCACCCATATCTGCATCGGGAGGGCGTGAATCGGTGCGCAGCCTGCTGGCGCCCACGGACGCATCGCTCACACACCGACCAGGCGGTCCACAGCTGAGCCGTCGGCCACTTGTCCACGGGACCAACGTCCCTACCAATCGGGACGCCCGCGGCACACGCTGAGTCCGGGCTCACAAGGAGAAGCGTCATGGATCTCGACGGCAGAATGCGTGTGCAGGGACTCGTTGCCCGGCCGGTCGTGTACGTGCACGTCAACGACAAGCTCCGGGCCCTCGCCACGACGTTGATGGAGGAATCCATCGGCGCCGCGCTCGTACGCGGGCCGCACCATGTGATCGGGCTCGTCTCCGAACGGGACATCGCGCGCGCCATTGCCGACGGCGCCAATCCTGACCGCGTCACGGTCGAGGAGATCATGTCCGAGGAGCTCGTCACGGTCGCGCCGAACGACGATCTCCTCGACGCCGTCCACCGCATGCTCGACGCGGAGGTGCGACACCTTCCCATCATGGAGGATGGCGTCGTCGCGGGCATCGTGAGTGCACGCGACGCACTGCGCGCACTCACCGAGGAGCGCGCGGGTCAGATCTGACCAACCTCGAGAAGGACTTCTCGCATCACGTCCGCCGGTGCCTTCGTCGTGTCGAGCCGGTGCGCCCCGGGCCAGCGTTCGAACCGTGCAGCCGCGGCAGCTGCGATCGACGCGTCGGCGTCCGACGCATCCGCGTGAGCGGCTTCCCGCTGCGCCGCTCGCGCCATCGCGACGTCGATCGGTGCGTCACACTGCAGCGCGATGAGATCGCTCGCGGTCTCCTCGGCCGCGTCCGCAGCCATCGCACGCCACTGCCCGCTCCCCCATGACGCGTCGAGCACGATCGAGCTGCCGTTCGTCAGGACGATACGTGCACGCTCGCACAGCGTTGCATAGGTCCGTTCCGTCCATTCGGGGGCGTAGAGGCCTTCGTCGAGCGGTGCGGCGGATCTGTCGGACTGCATGACGCCGGCGAGGTCCTTCCGGACTTCGTCGCTGCGTATGACCGGCCAGCCCGTTGCCGCCGCGATCTCGCGCGCCACCGTGGTCTTGCCGGTGGCAGGCGGCCCTCCGACGAGCACGAGCCGCACTCGCCCGCGGTCGAGATGGTCGTGCGCCAGCGCGAGCAAGCTTCCGGAGGTGTCGTCGTCACCCGCGATCGCCGCGATCTTCGCGCGCACATGGGCGCGGTAGGCGATGTAGAAGTGCGCGAGCGACGATGGCCAATCGTCGCTCGCCGCCGCCCGCGAACGCTCGAGGAAGCGCTCGGCCAGATCGCGCCGGCCGAGGCGCTCCAGATCCATCGCAAGGAAGGAGATGTCGGCGAGCACGTCACCGAAGCGCAGGCGCTCGTCGAACTCGAGGCAATCGAGCACACGTGGACCGTCGGCAAGGCAGAACACGTCGTCGGCGAGGAGGTCGCCGTGCCCGTCGCGGGCGCGGCCGGCGCGAATCCGGTCGTCGAACAGCGGCGCGCGACCGGCAAGGAAACGTCCGACCAGATGTGCGACGTTCGGCACCGCTGCGGGGTACTCCGCGAGCTCCCGCTCCCACAACCGTGCGACCGCGTCGCGGGTCGCGGCGTCATCGATCTCGCCGCCGGTGGGAGCGCCCGCATGAAACCGGGCCATGAGCTCGGCAAGGCGGTCGATGCAGGGCCGTGCTTCATCGCCGCGCGAGGTCAGCAGCGAGAGGCGGCGGGCATCAGGCATCCTTCGCATGACGACGAC
>DASQHW010000154.1:0-1828 GCA_035631895.1 Acidimicrobiia bacterium
CGTGGTCGGCGCCCGTGTCGGCGGCGCGCCGTGGAAGCGGGCGGCCGCACGCGTCGTCACGTGGTCGACGCTCGCGATGGTGGTCACCTATGGCATCGGACGGCTCGTCGGCGCGACCGTGTGAGGAGAAGGCGCGCGCTGTTCGGCGCGCTCGTGCTCGTCGTGGCCGCGTGCGGCAGCAGCTCGTCGAGCGCCCCCGGATTGCCCGACATCGCCGCACTGAAGTGCCCGGCGCAACGGACGACCCCGGCGGTCGCGCCGAGCCTCGACGCCCTGGCATCGCTCGCCGCGAAGGAGCAGGCGCCGATCACCGGACGCATCGTGCACGCCGGGCACGGACGCGCGGGCGCGGAGCAGCCGCTCGACATCGCGCTCGCCGACCGGCCCTCGCTTGCTCGCGAGCTGCGCGCCGCCGCAGGAGTCGCGTGCCGCCTGCGTACGACCGGGGATGCGCGAAGGGCCGGATACATCATCTCTGCGAACTTCACGAGCGGCGTCGGCACTCACTGGACCAACTGGCGCCTCGTCGACGCGCCGTTCGACCCGACACGTCCGTCGATGCTCCTGTACGCACCCCGTCTCGGCGAGACCCGGCTCGTGGGGTTCTCCTACTGGGTGCGCGCCGGCGAACCCGTGGGGCCGGCAGGCTTCGCCGGCGACGCGGACCATTGGCACCGGCATTTCGGTCTGTGCTTCGACGCGCACGGCCTGCTCGAGCGCGAGAACGTGACGGTGCGCGCCGACTGCGGAGGCCGATGGCTCAACGGGAGCGACATGTGGATGCTGCACGCGTGGGTCGTGCCCGGCGAAGCGAACGTCTGGGGCGTCTTCGCTGCGCTCAACCCCGTGTTGTGCCCCAGGAACGGGCCGGACATCTTGCGATGCCCGACCTCGGGCTGATCGCTCCCTACGGCCCGGTTTCCGTACCCGTCAATCGACCCGGCGGAGCTCGTTCCGGTAGCGCTCCCAGTTGCGCACGTATTCCTGCGCCGGGTGTGCGATCTGGTCGGGCTTCACCGCGCCCTCGCGCAATTTGGCCGGGACACCGAGCGCCATCGCGCCGCTCGGCACCTCCATGCCGTTCGGTACGAGGGCGGCAGCGCCGACGAGCGATCCGCTGCGTACGATCGCGCGGTGCAGCACGATCGAGCCGGTGCCGATGAGCGCGCCGTCCTCCACGGTGCACCCCTCGAGGTGTGCGAGGTGACCGATCACGCAGTCCGCGCCGACGATGGTCTCGAGCTCCCGCGTGCAGTGGATCACCGCGCCGTCCTGCACCGATGTACGCGCGCCGATGAGGATCCGGCTCTGGTCTCCACGGAACACCGCCTGCGGCCAGATCGTGGCACCGGCGCCTATGACGACGTTGCCGATGACCGTGCACTCCGGGTGCACGAACGCATCGGGATCGATCTGCGGGGCGATGTCACCGAGAGCGTAGAGAGCCATGCCGCGTAGTCTGGCGGGTATGGACGTCGATCTGCACGTGAAGGAAGTGGCCGAGCAGGGCTACACGATCGTGAAGGATGCGATCGAGCCCGACCTCGTCGATGCGTTGCACGGTGCGCTCGAACGACTCGTCCGGTATCTCGACGTGCGACCGTCGCCGAACTCGTTCGAGGGCCACAAGACGCTTCGGGTCTACAACCTGCTCGCCTTCGACGACATATGGCAACGCGTCCCTGTACACGAGCGCGTCCTGCCGATCGTCGAGGGTGTGCTCGATCCGGGCTGCCTGATCTCCTCGTTGTCGTCGATCGACATCCTGCCCGGCGAAGCCGCCCAACCGATACATGCCGACGATCAACTGATCCCGATCCCGAAGCCG
>DASQHW010000155.1:0-6091 GCA_035631895.1 Acidimicrobiia bacterium
ATCGGTCGCGCAATCTCGGGGACATGGCTGTACGTGCTGGGGCCCGACGGTGAACGGGTCGCGCCCGGTGAGGCGGGGGAGCTCCACATCGGTGGGCGAGGAGTCGCAATCGGCTACGTAGACCGTCCGCAGGAGACCGCCGAACGCTTTCTGGCGGATCCTTGGAAGCCCGGCTCTCGCATGTATCGGACCGGTGACCTCGTTCGCATCACACCCGAGGGAGAGGTGCACTTTCTCGGCCGGCTGGACACGCAGGTGCAGATCCGCGGCCATCGAGTCGAGCTCGACGAGATCGCGACCGTCTTGCACGAGCACCCGGCCGTCGAGCAGTGCGCGGTCGTCCTGCCGACGGACGAGGAAGCCGACGCGCGGCGCATCGTCGCATACGTGGTCTCGTCCAACGGTGCCGCTGTGTCGAGGGAGGAGCTGCGTGAGTTCCTTACCGGTCTCCTGCCCCGTTACATGTTGCCGACAGCGTTCGTGCATCTCGAGGCGCTCCCGCTCACGAGCAACGGGAAGTTGGACCGCGCCGCTCTTCCGGCCCCCCCCGGTGCCGGCGCGCGCCGACCTGTCGCGAGCAACATGCCGGGGGTTGAGGCGGCCGTCGTCGGAATGCTCGAGGAGCTGCTCGATCTCGACTACGTACGCCCGGACGACAACTTCTTCGAGCTCGGCGGCCACTCCTTGATGGGCGCGCAGCTCGTGGCGCGAGTGCACGACCGCTTCGATGTCGAGCTGTCGCTGCTCACGATCTTCGACAATCCCACCGCTGCCGGTATTGCGGCGTGTATCGAGCAGGAGGCGAGCGCGCGCCGATGACGGGACCTTCTCTCCCGGCGGACACTGCGACAACAGGTTCGCACGGCAACGATCGCCGCCTCGGGTTGTATCAGCTCCTCGACCCGGTCGTTCATGCGAACCCGTACCCGCTGTACCACCGCCTCCGGAGCGAAGATCCGGTGCACTGGGATCCGTTCCTGCACGCATGGGTCGTCACCCGCTACGACGACGTGATGCGCGTCCTCCTCAACTACTCGGCTGACCGGACGCCGTCGCCCGCACAGCTCGCCGCCCTCGGGCTGGAGGCGCTCGGACCGATCGCGCAGGTCATGGTCCGCCAGATGCTCTACCTCGACCCGCCGGCGCACACGCGTGTCCGCATGCTCGCGGCCAAGGGATTCACACCGCGACGTGTCGAGGTCCTCCGCGCGCACGTCGCCGACATCGTCGACGAGCTGCTCGACGCCGTCGAGCGCCGGCGCGCGATGGACGTGGTCGCCGACTTCGCCGTGCCGCTGCCCGCGATCGTCTCTTGCGAGATGCTCGGTCTCCCCACCGCCGACTGGCCGCAGCTGACGGCGTGGACGAGCGCGTTCGCACTCCTGCTCGGCAACTTCCAATACGACCCTGCCCGCGCCGACACTGTCCGTGAGACCGTCGACGACATGACGGCGTACTTCCGGCGCGCGATCCGCGCGCAGGCCGACGGTCGCCACGACGGCCTGTTGCACGCGCTCGCAACCGCCGAGGTCGATGGCGACCGTTTCACGGAGGAAGAGGTGATCGCGAACGCGATTCTCACCATGGTCGGCGGCCTGGAGACGACCACCAACCTGATCGCGAACGGACTCCTTGCCCTCCTGCGCGACGGCGAGCAATGGAAGTTGTTGCGACGCGACAAGATGCTCATCCCATCGGCGGTCGAGGAATTCCTGCGGTTCGAGAGCCCGATTCAGCACACGGCGCGCATCGCCCCGCGCGACGACGAGCTCGGTGGTCGGACCATCCGCACGCGTCAGGCCGTCATCGCCGTGCTGGCCGCGGCGAATCGTGATCCCGCACACTTCGCAGACCCCGATCGCCTCGACATCCGGCGTCCGGACTGCCGGCACCTCGCGTTCGGTTGGGCGGGGCACCACTGCTTCGGGGCACCACTTGCACGGCTCATGGCGCAGGTCGCGTTCGCAGCGATCATCGAGCGTGTCCCGGACGTGCGCCTCGCGACGGACGATGTCACCTGGCGTAAGGGAGTCGGGGCTTTCCGCGGCCTCGAGTCACTGCCGGTCGAGTTCTAGCCGATGGCGACATGAGCGACGCGAACGCCATCGTTCCACGTAGCGACGTGGGCGACACCCCGTTGTCGTTTGCGCAACAGCGACTGTGGGTGCTCGACCAGCTCGAGCCCGCGCCATGGGCGTACAACGTCTCGGTCGTGCGCCGGCTCCACGGCACGTTGCATCCTGATGCTCTCCAACGCGCGCTCGACATGCTCATCGAGCGCCACGAATCGCTGCGCACGACGTTCCCTTCGATCGACGGACGTCCCGTACAAGTCGTGAGCCCGCCAGATGCGTGCGAGTTGACCGTCGTCGACGTCACCGAGTTTCCCGATCCCGTGCGCGAAGCACGACGCATGGCCGACGCGGCGGTGCGCGAGCGCTTCGACCTCACTCGCCACGCGCTGTTCCGGGCGCTGCTGTTGCGGCTCGGACCGGACGACCACGTGCTGGTACTGACGATGCACCACATCGTCACCGATGCGTGGTCCGAAGCGGTGCTCCTCGACGAGCTCGCCGCGTGCTACAACGCGTTCGCGCGGGACGCGCCACCCTCGCTGGCGCCACTCCCGATCCAGTACGCCGACTTCGCAGCATGGCAGCGCGCGCGGATGACCCACAACGCGCTCGAGCCGCATCTCGCCTACTGGCGGTGTCAACTCGACGCGCTGCCCCCGCTGCTGGAGCTGCCCTCCGACCGCGTTCGGCCGTCGAAGCGTTCGGGTCATGGCCGCGTGGTCGATCTCGAGCTGTCCGCACCGCTGACCGAAGGGCTCCGACAGGTGGCGCGCGACGGTCGGGCAACGCTCTTCATGGCGCTGCTGGCCGGGTTCCAGTCGCTGCTGGCGCGCTACAGCGCGCAAGACGACATCGCCGTCGGCACCGCGATCGCGAACCGGCCGCGCGTCGAGACAGAGGGTCTCATCGGCTTCTTTGCGAATACGTTGGTGCTACGCACGGACCTTTCCGGCAATCCCTCGTTCATGGAATTGATCGCGCGGGTCCGGGCGGTCGCGCTCGGCGCCTACGAACACCAGGACCTTCCGTTCGAGCAGCTCGTGAAGGAATTGCAGCCGGACCGTTCACTCGCGCATGCGTCGCTCTTCCAACACATGTTCGTGTACCAGAACACGGCGCCGCGCGATCTCCGGCTCGACGGGCTGATCGCCACGGAGTTCACCCTCGAGCCCGATACCGCGATGTTCGACCTCACGCTGACGTTGACGGAAGAGGGCGACGTTGTGACCGGCACGCTCGAGTACTCCACCGATCTCTTCGACCGTGAGACCGCCGAGCGAATGGTCGGGCACTTCGAGCGCCTGCTCGAGAGTGCGGTTGCCGATCCGCGTCGACCGTTGCAGGAGCTCGAGCTCGCGAGTGATGCCGAGCGACGCCGGGTTGTCGTGGAATGGAACGAGACGCGCGTGTCCCTCCCCCCGCTCTGCGTCCACGAGCTCTTCGAGCAGCAGGTCGAAGCACACGGAGACGCGGTCGCACTGACCGCGGATGCCGTCTCGTTCACTTATGCCGAGCTGAACGAGCGTGCGAATCGTCTCGCACACCATCTCCGCAGTGTCGGCGTCGGGCCGGAGAGCCGGGTCGGCATATGCCTGCACCGGTCCGCCGGCGCGATCGTCGCGCTCCTCGCGGTGTTGAAAGCCGGCGGCTCCTACGTGCCGCTCGACCCCGACTATCCGCCGGCACGCCTCGCGTTCATGCTCGAAGACGGCGGCCTCGGCGTGGTCATCACCGAGGCCGCGTTCGTCGACCGACTCGGCGTGCACGCCGCACGCATCGTGTGCGTGGATCGTGACGCGGCGCGGATCGCCGCGGCGCCCGTGTCGAACCCGAAGAGCGGCGCGACGCCGGACAACCTTGCGTATGTGCTGTACACGTCGGGGTCGACGGGAGAGCCCAAAGGCGTGATGGTCGAGCACCGTGCGGTCGTGGCTCGGATCCTCGGCGTCGACTACGTGCACTTCGGCGACGTCGGTTCGCTCCTGCACATGGCGCCCCTCGCGTTCGATGCCGCGACATTCGAGATCTGGGGCGCGTTGCTCCACGGACGCCGGGCCGTCGTGTACACCGAGAAGCGGTTCCTCCTGGACCGCTTCGGCGCGCTGATGCGAGCCGAACACGTCGACACCCTGTGGCTCACCGCCGCGCTCTTCAACGTCATCATCGACGAGGCCTGGGCGCACCTCGCCGGTGTCCGGCAACTGGTCATCGGCGGTGAGGCGTTGTCGCCCTCCCACGTAGCGAAGGCACTCAGCCTGCTGCCGCGGCTTCGTCTCGTCAACGGCTACGGGCCGACCGAGACGACGACGTTCGCTGCTTGCTACGAGATCCGCGCCCTCGATGCGACTGCGCGCACGGTGCCGATCGGCCGGCCGATCGCCAACACCGAGCTGTACGTCCTCGACCCGAGCTGCAGGCCGGTACCGATAGGAATCATCGGCGAGCTGTACATCGGCGGCGAAGGATTGGCTCGTGGGTACCTCGACCGGCCCCAGCTCACCGCCGAGCGTTTCGTGCGCGATCCGTTCCGACGCGAGATCAACGCGCGTCTCTATCGCACCGGTGATCTCGTCCGTTGCCGGGCGGACGGCAACATCGAGTTCCTCGGTCGGGTCGACGACCAGGTCAAGATCCGGGGCTTCCGCGTCGAGCCCGGCGAGGTCGAAGCCGTGGTGCGCGCACATCCGGGTGTGGCTGCGGCGGCGATTGTCGCTCGCGACGACGGCTCCGGGCCGCGACGGCTGGTCGCGTACGTGGTTCCGGCTCGCACCGCAGGGGCGACGATGCGTGAAGTGGAGGATCATGTTCGGGCGTTGCTTCCCGAGCACCTCGTGCCGGGCGCCTTCGTGCGCCTCGATGCGCTGCCGCTCACCAGGAACGGCAAGCTCGATCGCGCCGCGTTGCCCCGGCCGGAGGTGCACAACGATGTGGCCGCGTACACGGCCCCGAGCACCGAGATGGAACGGGTGCTGGCCGACATCTGGACGAAGGTCCTCGACATCGAACGTGTCGACGTCGATGACAACTTCTTCGCACTCGGTGGCGACTCTCTCCTCGCCGCGGTGATGTTCGCGCAGACCGAACGACGGACGGGCAACGCGATCCCGCTGGCACTCCTCTTCGCGCGCCCGACGATACGAGAGATTGCCAAGGCGCTCGAGGAGCGCCGAGCCGGCGACGAGCAGTCGGTTGTCGTGCTCCGCACCGGAGGCCACAAGGCGCCGCTCTTCTTGGCGCACGGTGTCAGCGGCGCGCTCTTCCGCTACATGCAGCTCGTCCGCCGGCTCGATCCCGAGCAACCCGTGTACGGCCTCCAGGCAACGCCCGCCGTCGTCCCGAACCGCAGACGGTTGCTCATCGAGGATCTGGCGTGCCGCTACGTCGACGACATCGTGCGCCTGCAGCCGACAGGCCCTTACCGGCTGGCGGGCTTCTGCTTCGGTGGCGTTGTGGTCTTGGAGGTGGCCCACCGATTGGAACAGCTCGGTCACGAGGTCAGCGTGCTCGCATTGTTCGACGCGATCCCGCCCAGTGCGCCGCGGCCGTCGCGCACGCGACGCGAGGCAGCGCAGCTCGCGTCGTTGGTTCGGCGCGAGGAGCGCGTACGTGCATACGCGCGGCGACGGATCGCGAACGCCGTGCTGAAGACGCGACGCTCCTCGCGTACGGCCTCATCGTGGCTCCGCGCCCGCGTCGGCGTTGCCCTCCCGGATCGCTGGGACCTCGCACGGCCGGCAGACACGCGCCAGACCTTCCCGCTGTGGACTCCGCTCAGTCGCGCGCTCGGGTCGTATGTCTCGCCGGCAACCCTGTGCACGCCGACGTTCTTCCGTGCCGGTGACCCGACTGCGATGTCGATCGAGGTGCGCCACGTGCCCGACGACGATGCCGGGGAGTGCTACGTGATCGACGGACCGGGGATCTCGCACGAAACGCTCATGGACGAGCCGTTCGTCGGCGCGCTTGCCATCGCGCTCACGCAACAGCTCGACGGTACAACGTCCTCGCGGCCGGTG
>DASQHW010000156.1:0-6475 GCA_035631895.1 Acidimicrobiia bacterium
GGAGGGTAGCGGAGCGTGGAGCCGACCCGGAGACAGGGAGGCGACAGCGAAGCGACCGGAGGGGAGCGGAGCGTGGAGTCGACCCGGAGATAGGGAGACGACAGCGAAGCGACCGGAGAACATGACGGAGCACGGGGAGTCCAAGCGGGCGATCGTTGCCGCATTCCTCGCGAACATCGGCATCGCGACGATGAAATTCGTCGCGTTACTGTTCACCGGCTCGTCGTCGATGCTCTCCGAGTCGATTCACTCCCTGGCCGATACCGGCAACCAGGGCCTGCTGCTGCTCGGACGCCGCCGATCGGACCGGCCCGCCGACGAGCGACACCCGTTCGGGTACGGGCCCGTGCGTTACTTCTACGCGTTCATCGTCGCGTTCGTGCTCTTCACCGTCGGCGGCATCTTCTCCATCTTCGAAGGCATCGACAAGATCCGGCACCCGCACGCCGTCGAGGCGGTGGGCTGGGCCATCGTCGTGCTGGTCGGGGCGATCGTGCTCGAGTCGTTCTCGCTGCGGACCGCGAGGCAGGAGGCGAACGAGGTCCGGCCCGCGAACGAAGGATGGTGGCGGTTCATCCGGCGTACGAAGAACCCCGACCTTCCCGTGGTGCTGCTCGAGGACACCGCGGCCCTCCTCGGGTTGGCGATCGCGTTCGTCGGCGTCGTGCTCGCCGACGTCACCGGCAACGCGCGCTGGGACGGCCTCGGAAGCCTCGCGATCGGCGTCGTGCTCGTCCTCGTGGCGATCGTGTTGGTGATCGAGACGGGAAGTCTCCTCGTGGGCGAGTCCGCGCGCCCGGAGGACGTCGCGCGGATCACGGCGGTGATCGAGAAGTTTCCTCGCGTTCGGCGCATCATCCACCTCCGCACCGAGCACCTCGGCCCCGACGAGATCGTCGTCGCGCTGAAAGCGGAATTCGACCGCGATCTGTCGATCGAGCAGCTGGCCGCCGCGATCGACGAGCTCGAAGCCGCCATCCGCGCCGCGGAGCCGCGTGCGACGTGGATCTTCGTCGAGCCCGACATATACCGCGAGCCCGTGGAGAACGCGGATTAGACGCTCGCGAGCGCGCCCTCGAACGCGTCATCGATCCCCGTCGGGTCCGTCGCGTCGAAGCACTGCGCGTTCGTGGCCTGCGCGATCCGGCGGAGCGTCGAGAGGTCGGCGTCCGGTGAGTACGCGATCGTGAACATCCGTATCGGCTCGCGGAGATGCGCGAGCAGCGCTTGTCGATTGTTGTCGTGCTCGTCTTCGTTGTAGCCGTCGGTGAGCAGCACGACCGCGTTGATCCGCTTGCGGTCGTAGTGTCGGGCCAGCGTGTCGTAGCTGCCACGAGCAGCCGCATACAGCGGCGAGCCCTTCCCGGGAGCAAGTGCGGCGACGGCGCGCATCAGGCCCCGGCGCTGCCGGTCGAAGCGGCCGATCGGCACGACATCCGCCCAGGACGGGCTCCCGGCCTTCCGGATGTCCGTGGTGAAGACGCGCAACCCGACCTCGTCGTCGGGCCCCAGCTCCGACAGACCGGCCAGCAGGGCGTGCTTGGCGAGGGCGATCTTGGTCGGGCTCTTCGGATCCTTGGGATCGCTGTTGTCACCCATCGAGTCCGAGACGTCGAAGAGCAGGAGGACGCGCGCCCGCTTGCGGATGCGCGCCCACGCGTCGAGCGCGGCTGCAGTCCCGCGGAGGTCGGGCGACACGGGATCGATTGCGCCGCCCGGGTGCAAGCCGGCGGCGACGATCTTCTTCTGCGCCTCCGCCGAGCGCGTGTACGCGACGAACGCTGCGGCGCCCGCGCGGGCATCGGGCCGTACCCACGAACCGTCCGGGACGACGAGCGGGTTGTCCGCATCGAAGGTTCCGTCGGACGGCACGACCGCGGCGAGCGGCGTATGCGGACGCTTCAGGTGCTTGTTGTCGGGGATCAGCCCGTTCGCGCTTCCCGCGTTGTACGCCGTGACGGCGCGTTGGTCGGTGACGACGGCGGACACATACGACAGCGGCAGGTGCTTCTGGTCGAGCCGGAACCAGTTGTCGAGGAATCGCCACGATGCGTCGCCGTAGTACACGACCGATGACTCGAGCGCGATCGCAGTCGATGCGTCCGTGAGGCGGGAGAGCGCGATCGTGGACAGAAGCGCATCGGACGCGTGCGTGGGCTTGGCCTTGCCCAAACGGAACGCGCCCCACTCCGGATGCCCGTACGCCGCCCAGCCGCGCGGGTTTGCCGCGAGGCGGGCGAAGTCGCGCCAGCCGATGCGTCGCCCGGGCCATCCCAACGCCGTTGCCATCGGGGACGGCATCGCAACGACCACGCCGGTGTGACCGAGCGACGTGCCGCCTGCGACGAGGGCGGGGCGCCCCGCGTTCCGGAGACGCCCGTTGACGAGCGTGAGCCAGGCGCTCGACGACGGCGCCCAGAGCGCCGGTGGCGGCCCGTGCTGATCCGGACGCGGCCATCCGTCGAGGAAGTACTGGACGGCGGCGGAAGACTCCACCGGTTGCACGCGTACGAATGCGCACGCCGGCGTCCCGGCCCGCAAGCGCGCGGCACTCGAAGCGTTGAACGAGTGTGCGAGGTCACCGAGCAATCCTGCGATCTCGGGCGCGGCCGCAACGTCGACCGGTGTGCAGCGCCCCGGGTCGTCGAGGTGCACGGTCGTCGCAGGCGGTGTGTCGTGCGCGCACGCCGTGATCGCGACCACGAGCGCGGCGAACAGTGCGACCCGCTTCACGGTGACGCTTCGCCTTCGGAGGATCGGTCCGCGCCGAGCGCAAGCAAAAGATCCTCGTGCAGCTGCATCCACACGGTGTGGTACGAGTCGCAACGGGGAGACGTGATCCATTCGAACGCACCCTCGTCGACCAGCGTGAGGGCGGCTCGCAGACGCCTGCGGTACGACTCGAAGCGCGCGTGTACACGCCCCACGCGGTTGATGGCCGGCGCGGCGCGATCGTCTATCGCGCGCAAACGATCCACCACCGACCAGTCGTAGCGCGAGTCGCGATGATCGTTCGGGACACCTCCCGGCCGCACCTGCCAGTCGCTGCAGACGCGCAAGAGCTCACGGTTCAGCGGGAGGAACCTGGCGTAGGCGCGTTGCACCGCCGCCTCCTCGTCGCTCCCGGGAACGAGTCGCGCCCACGACGTGTGCGCATCGCGGCCTTCGGACGTCACGCGCACGCCGCGCGCGGCGCGCACGACCAGCCCGACCTCGAGCAGTTGGCGCACGAGCGCAGTGTCGTCGAGGTCGGCCACCCCCCGCAGGCGCACCTCGTGCAAGACCAGCCAGGCCTCGTTGTCCAGCGCGAGCACGTACCGGATCGTAACGGCGGTCGCACGGCTACATTCCATCGCCTGTGCGGCAGATCGGGTCGGGGACACGGGTGTTCGAGGCAGCGCCGGTGCGGGGCGCGTGGCGGCGTCTGTCGTCGCCCGATGACGTGCTCGAACTGATGGACGGCACTGCCGAGGGCATCGTCGCATGCGTCGCCGACGCGGGCGCGACGTTCCTCGCGCCGATCTTCGACGAGCTCACTGCGGTCGTGTGCTTGTCGGGCACGCCGCAGTCGCACATCGGGATCGTCAGTCGCGAGTATCAGGTGCCGTGCGTCATGGCCACCTCGCTGGAGGTCGAACCGCGCCCCGACGACGAAGTCGAGGTCGACTGCTCCGGTGCCCGCGGAATCATCCGCGTATGAGCTCATGACCGTGCGGACGCAGCGAAGCCACGGATGGCGCAGCGAGGGAGCCATGTGATCAATCGCGAAGAGATCGATCGGTGGATCCGCTATCACAGCGAGATCTCGTACGCGTTGACGATGGAGCGCACCGCGCTGGAGTCGGCGCTCATACCCGTGAGCGCGTACATCCTCATCGCGTGCGTGGAGTGCTACCGGCGGTACCCGGAGATGATCGACGCGATCACTGCCGCCGTGACGCCCGAGGAGCTCGGTCGTTCAGGGCACGACGTCGCGACGCAGGTGGACCCGGTACACCTGTGGGCGGTGCCGAACTTCGTCCTGCTCGGGCGCAAGGTCTTGATGTCGGCCGGCCTCGTCGACCCGGACGACGACGCGCGCCGGCTCGGGACGGTGCTCGACTTCTGGGTACGAACGGCCGGCGCGTACCGATTCGACGACGGGACGCATCAGGCGGCGGACGCACACGGAGTCGCCACTCCGTACCGCTCCTACGTCGGCGACATCGTGGCGGCGTGCGAACCGATCGCCGCGGGCGGCGGTGTGAGCCGGCTGAACGCGCTCCTCACGTCGTATCTGTTCCTGCTCTGGTTCGACACGCGCTCGGGGTACCAGGACACCGGTCCGTACCCGCTCGGCGACGATCGGGTGCTGCTCCTGCGTCGTTACAACCGGCTCGGTGTCTCGCACTTCCCCTGGAGCGCAGAGGTCGGCCCCTTGTTTCCGTTCACGGAAGTGCTCGGCGCGTTCGTGCTCCGCGACGTCGACCTTCGGGTCACGGATTTCGGCTCATCGATGACCACGCCCGAGGACTACTGGGCGCACGTCGAGTCGTGCGCCTTCTTCGATGTCGCCGCGGGCGCGCCGGCGCAGATCGGGGCCGCCGGGCGCGAGGCGCTCGGCACCGCCGCCAAGACTGCCCAGAAGCAGCTGTACCGGATGATCGCCGGCATGGAGCGCACGGCGAAGATCGACGCGGGGGCGTACGTCTATTTCACGTTCCTCCGGCCGTTCGCGGAGGTTGCAGGCGTCGCGCTCGACTGGACCACGCCGCTGGCGAGTCTCGATGTGTACCCGTTCCTCTCGTTGATCGACGGCTCGGCGACGCCGCCTCCGGACGCACCGCTCGACACGCCCGAGACCTACTACGCCCCGCTGTTGTGACCGCCTGGCATCTCGACTTCGCGCGCGACGACGGGCTCGCGGGCTTCGTGCGGCTCGAGCTCCGCGAGGTCGAGCGCGTTGCCTGGTACTGGACGTACCTGGTCGGCCTGCCGGGCGTCGGAGGCATCGTCGTCGTACGCGATCACGAAGTGCCGCTGCCCCGGCAGGGTCGTGCGTCGCTCGAGATACGCGCCGACGGGTTGTGGGCGGAGCTGTGGTGCGAGACGCCCGGCGAGCACTGGACGTTCGGCCTCGAGGCATTCGGCGTGCGGCTCGACACCGCAGAGGAAGCGTTGCATGCCGGCGGCGAGATCGGCGAGCGCGTGCCGGTCGGCCTCGACCTCGAATGGGAATCGACCGAGCGCGCGGCCGCAGGCGTCGTGCACGGTGACGTCCTCGTCGGTCGGGAGCGCTGGGCGATCGACGCCGCCGGATGGTTCTACGAGAACGGCAAGCTCCCGCCATCGATCCCCGGTGACGTACAAGCGCGAGTGATCATCCCCGGTGTGACCGAGCGAGATCTCGTGCGTACTGCGGACGGTCTGCGCTGGACGTCGCTAGGGTGAGTTGTTTGCGTGCGGACGCAGCGGAGCCAGGGATGGCGCAGCGAGGGAGCCATGTGATCGTGCGGACGCAGCGGAGCCAGGGATGGCGCAGCGAGGGAGCCATGTGATGGATGTGGATCATCGTCAAAACGCGTTGCTGCTTGCGCGCGGGCGCGCGGTCAACGGCCTCGTCATGCTCGCCGCGCCCGGTCTCGTCGGGAGGCTCTTGTTCGGCAAGCAGGGGAGTCAGCCGGTGACGAAGGCGCTGGTGCGCCTCGTCGGCATCCGTGACGTGATCCTCGGCGTGGGCGCGATCACCACGGTGAAGGAGCACACGATGGACGCCGAGTGGGTCGGCATGGGCGCGGTCGCCGACGCCGTCGACGGCGTGGTCGCACTCGCGGCGACCGGTCTTCCGGCACGCTCCCGGCTCATCGCGGTCGTCGGAGGAGCCGCGGCAGTCGTGGGCATGCTCGCAGCACGCGGGTTGGCCGACGAGCGCGCGGCAGCGGTGTCAGAGATCGATTCCTGAGAGCTCGGGGATCCAGGCTCGCGCCCGGCGCAGCGCGTCGCGCCAGCGGTCGCGATCCAGCGCGCGTCGCGGTTCCACTCTGGTCCGTGGAGACCACGTCGAGGCGAGGTCGTCGACGTCACGGTGGTGCCCGATCGCGAGGCCGGCCATGAGGGCGGCCCCGCGCGCGGTCGCTTCGCGTACCGGAGAGATCTCCACCGGGCGCTGGGTCGCATCCGCGAGGGCCTGCACGAACGTGGGGTTGTCGGTCATCCCGCCGTCGACGCGCACGGTCGGAATGGCGACACCGCTGTCGGACGTTGCCGCGTCGACGAGGTCCGCGCCCCGGTGCGCGACGCCTTCCAGCACCGCCCGCACGATCTCGGCGCGACCCGAGCCGCGTGTGAGCCCGAACAACGCACCGCGCGCGCCGTAGTCCCACAGTGGTGTCCCGATGCCGAGCGGGGCGGGCACGTACACGACGCCGCCCGTGTCTTCGCACTGCGCGGCGATGTCATGCGACTCGGCGGATGTCGCGATCATCCCGAGGTCGTC
>DASQHW010000157.1:0-9251 GCA_035631895.1 Acidimicrobiia bacterium
GCGTCGATGTCCCAGACCCGCTGGATACCCCGGTGTCCGCGACGCATGAGCTCGTGATGCGACAGCGGCACCTTCAGGTTGCCGATCGCGCCGACGTCGCGTCCGGACGAGAACGATCGGCCCTCGCCGCGCCAGATCACCGCGCGCACGTCGGGACGTTGCGTGAGCTGGTCGAGGATGTCGAAGAGCTCGACGTCCATGTCGTCGTCGAACGCGTTGTGCTTTTCCGGGTTGTCGTTGGTGATCGTCGCGATCGGGCCGTCGACGTCGAGCCGCACCGTGCCTGCCATACGCGCAGCAACCTAGGCTGCGAAACATGACGAACGCCATGGGGCACGGTGTCAATCAGCGCGACCTGATCAAGATGACGCCCGAGGAGGTCGACGACTTCTTACGGGAACGCCGGTCCATGACCATGTCGACGATCGCGCCCGACGGCAGCATCCACTCGGTCGCCATGTGGTACGGGTTCCTCGAAGGCGCGGTCGCATTCGAGACCAAGGCCAAGGCCCAGAAGGTGCAGAACCTGCGCCGGGACCCACGCCTCACCTGCCTCGTAGAGGCGGGGGACACCTACGACCAGTTGCGCGGCGTCTCGCTCGTCGGCACGGGCGAGATCATCGACGACCCGGATCGCATGTGGGAGCTCGGGGTCAGCGTCTTCGAGCGCTACAACGCGCCGTACACCGACGAGATGAAGCCCTTCGTCGAGACGATGCTCCGCAAGCGCGTGGTCGTGAAGCTGCACGTCGACAAGACCGTCACGTGGGACCACCGAAAGCTCGGCCTCCCGACGATGTAGCGGCGTACCGCGTCGACCACGTCACGGCAGGAGGGGCTGGGGTCAGCGAAGGGCAGCTGCAAGATCGGAGAGCGCCAGCACGTCGACCGCGTCGGCGAGCATGTCCATCTGCAGCCCGTTCTTCAAGAACGCGAACGACGTGCCGGTCGCGGGGTCGGCCCACGCAACCTGGGAGTGCGCGCCGGCGTGACCGAACGCCTCCGGCGAGTTGTCCTTCCCCAACATCGCGTACCGGAATTGGTGCAGCCCGTCGTCACCGGCCACCACGAGCCCGATGGTGCGGTTCACGGCGACGTTCATCCGGGGGTCCGGGTACCGGCAACGGATGTTGGTGGTGGCGTCGGCAAGCACGCCGGCGTCCCACACGCCGCCGGGGTTGTGCAGCAGCGCCTGGTAGAAACGCGCCATCGTCGCCGCGGTCATGAACGCGCCGCCGCCCGGGACCCCGGCGGCCCGTACGGCGGGTTCGTTGAACTTGAGCGTGTCGACGTTGACCGGATTCGTCGTCGCTGCCTCGCCGAGCCGTACTCCGACCGCGATGTCGCCCTGTTCCTCTTCGGGGATCCCGAGCAGACGCGGCAGGCCGAGCGGCTCACAGACTCGGGCTTCGACCACGTCCCGGAAGTCCTCGCCTTCGCCGGTGAGGCGCTCGATCAACTCTGCGAGCACCCAGTGCGCAGACAGGGCGTGGTACTCGAAGCGCGAGCCGGGCTCCCATTCGAGCTCCCATTCCATGAAACGCTTGATCCGCGTCACCGTGTCCGCGCCCTCGATCGGGTCCATCGGCGCGTTCGGGAAGCCCGAGGTGTGCAGCAGCACCTGTTCGACCGTCAGGTGCTCCTTGCCGTTCGTCGCGAACTCGGGGATGTAGTGCGAGACCGGCCGCGTGAGGTCGAGCAGCCCCTCGCCGATCAGCAACCACACTGCGGAGGCGACGATCGGCTTCGTCGCCGAGAACACGCAAAATCGCGTGTCGTTCGTCGCGGCCCCGAACGTCTCGAAGCACAACAGCTCGTCGTCGCGCGCGACCGCGAGCTGGCACGCCGGCGTCGTACCGCGGTCCACGAGCGCGCCGGCCGCGTCGAGGAGCTGGGAGATGCTCATCGCCGGAGTCTCCTATGGTGCTTGCCGTGGCGTCCAGGAAGGGTCGCGGCCATACAGCGCGATGAGCTTCGTCGCCACGTCCGCGTCGTCGTCGACACGCACCTCCGGCCCCACCATGCCTGCATCGCGACCGACGTCCGTGCCGCGCGCGGCCGCGTACGCGCCGGCGCACAGCTCCTCGTCGAGCAGCGGTGGCACGTCGGTCGCGCGCGCGAGATCCCACGTGTGCACGAGCACATCGGTCGTCAGGGCGCCGAGCATCTGACGCGGCGTGCTGTGACCACCGCCCGGGAGGTCCGTGGCGCGATCGAGCACTCCCTCGGCCGCGAGTGCCTCGAAGAGTGCAGCGGCGGTCGCGTCCCAACGTGCGGCCGGGCCCTCGCGGGGCCTGTGCGCGCGAACACCGAGCGGCCGCAGGAGCAGGAACTCGTGGAACCCGATCACGTGCTCCAGCAGGTCACGCGCGGTCCATTCGGTGCACGGCGTCCGCACCGACCACTGCTCCGCCGGCACCGCTCGCGCCACCCGGGAGAAGCCGTCGCAGGCACGCCGGTGACGATCGATCAGGTCGTGCACACCGAGATTGTTCCCGAGATCTCGCCGATTGTCGCAGCCGGTCGTCACGAGCGCGTGTCGTAGCCTCCCCGACATGCCCGATTGGCCGACGGTCGCGTCGCTCGCTGCTGCCTGTGGCAGCCTCGTCGACCGGGTGGGGCCACGATGACCGGCCGGACGATCGCCGTCACCGGTTCCGCCGGCGGGATCGGCGGCGCGACACGCGCCCGCCTCGAACGAGACGGCCACCGTGTGATCGGTGTCGACGTGCGGGATGCCGAGGTCGTCGCCGACCTCGCCACACCGGCCGGACGCTCGGGCATGATCGAGGCGGTGGCGCGGGCGTGCGGCGGTGCGCTCGACGGCGTCGTCGCGGGCGCCGGCGTGATGGGCGACGAGCCGAGCGTGATCTCGATCAACTACTTCGGCGCGGTGGCGACCCTGGAGGGCCTGCGCCCGCTCCTGGCACGCGGTCGCGACGCGTCAGCCGTCGCGATCAGCTCCAACTCGACGACGACCACACCGGCGCTCCCGGTCGCGCTCGTCGACACGCTCCTCGGGGGCGACGAGGACGCGGCGCGGGCCGCGGCCGCCGATCATGCAGGCCGGCTCGTGCTCTATCCCGCCTCGAAGCTCGCGCTCGCACGCTGGGTCCGGCGCCATGCGATCGGCCCGGACTGGATCGGTGCCGGCATCCGTTTGAACGCGGTTGCGCCGGGGGTGATCGACACGCCGATGACGAAGGACGGCATGGAGTTCATCTTCTCCATCCCCGACGTCTTCCCGGTGCCGATCGGCCGGCCGGGCCGTCCAGAGGAGATCGCGAGCCTGCTCGCGTATCTCCTCTCACCCGAGGCCGGATTCTTCTGCGGTTCGGTCGTGTTCGCGGACGGCGGTTCTGACGCCGCGGTCCGGCCCGACGACTTCCCGTCGCCCCGCCCGTAGCGGTCGTGTGGCGGTGCAGTGCCGCGTACGCGCGTAGCGTGTGCTCGCAATGGCCGAGGAGAACCCGCTCGAACTTGATACGCCGTGGCGCCGCGATCTCGGCGAGGTCGGGCCCGCGCTGGAACGTTGGGCGCGTGCGGTCGTCGGCGCCGATGCTCGTGTCGCGAACGCGGCCGCACCCGGCAACGGCATGTCCAGCGAGACGGTGTTGTTCGAGATGACCGTCGGTGGCGAGACCGGACGCTATGCGGCCCGGCTGGCACCGACCGCCGACGTCTATCCGGTGTTCCCCGAGTACGACATCGAGCTGCAGGCGAAATGCATGAAGCTCGTGCGGGCGCACACTGACGTGCCGGCGCCCGAGGTCCGCTGGCTCGAGCTCGACGAGCAATGGCTGGGGACGAAGTTCCTCGTCATGAAGCGCATCGACGGGGACGCACCGCCCGACATCCCGCCGTACGTGTTCATGGGGTGGGTCGCCGACGCCACACCGCAGCAACGGGCGGCGATGCAACGGCGCACGGTCGAGGTGCTCGTTGCATTGCACCGGCTGCATCCGGGCAACGCCGATCTGTCCTTCCTCGCGCGCCCGCGGCACGGGGACACGGCGCTGCGGCAGCAATTCGGGCACGAGCGCTGGTACTACGAATGGGCCCGGGAGGGCGTCTCGTATCCGCTCATCGAGGCCGCGTTCGGGTGGCTGGAGGAGCACTGGCCGGACGAGCACGAGACCGTGCTGAATTGGGGCGACGCTCGCGTCGGCAACATCCTGTACCGCGACTTCACGCCCGTTGCCGTGCTCGACTGGGAGATGGCGACGCTCGGTCCCCGCGAGGTCGATGTCGCATGGATGATCTTCCTGCACAAGTTCTTCGACGACATGGCCGTGCGCTTCGGCATGGCCGGCATGAAGGACTTCATGCAACGCGACACGATCATGGCCGTATACGAGGAGCTCTCCGGTCATCCGGTTCGCGACCTCGAATGGTTCGAGGTGTTCGCGGCCCTGCGGTTCGCGATCGTGTCGGTGCGCACGAGCACGCGTGGCATCGCCTACGGCACGATGGAGAAGCCGGACGACCCCGATGACCTCGTCATGTTCCGGAACCTGCTGGAGCAGATGCTCGACGGGAGCTACTGGAGCTGACGCATGGTCAGTCGCGGTATTCGGGGGTTCGCTTCTCCTTGCGGGCGCGTACCGCCTCCTCGAAGTTCTGCGTGGTGAGCCGCACGTACAGCTGCGCGATGCCTTCGTGGTCCATGTGGGCGTGGAGGCTGCCGGCGTCCAGGCTCGACCAGAGCATCCGCTTGGTGACCTCGACGCCGACCCGTGAGAAGCCGATGATCCGTTCGGCGATCGCATAACACTCGTCGAGCAGGTGTGCCCCCGGTACCACCCGGGAGAGCAGGCCGATCCGCTCGGCCTCGTCCGCGTCGACGTCCCTGCCCGTCAGCATGATGTCGAACGCGCGCGACGAACCGATCTCGCGCGGCAACAGGTACGAGATGCCGAGCTCGCTCGCGGTGAGCCCGTTGTTGATGCCGGCCGCGCGGAAGTACGCCTCTGCGGCGCCGACGCGGATGTCGCACGCGCAGGCAAGGCAGAACCCGCCGCCGATCGCGGCGCCGTTGATCGCACCGATGACGGGCTGGTGCATCTTGCGTATCGCGACGATCACGTCGTCGAGCAATTCGAGCGCGCGACGTGCGATCGACGTCACCGTCAAGCCGCCGATGTTCGGAACGATGCCCGAGTCCTCCAGATCAGCGCCCGAGCAGAACCCGTGACCCGCGCCGGTCAGCACGACGACGCGTACGTCGTTGTCGTGGCTCAGCACCTCGAGGGCTTCGCGTAGGGGGATCATCACGTCGAACGCCATCGCGTTCATACGCGACGGCCTGTTCAGCGTCACGAGGGCGACATGCGGTCGCGGCTTGTCGATCAGTACGAAGTTCTGGTCGGGCATCGCCGGAGCCTAGAACGGCAACTCGGCCAACCAGTCGAGGACCGCACGTTCGTAGTGCACGCCGAAGGAGACGACCGCGGCGACGTACGTATCGTCGGAGTGCATGCCGCGGTAGCGCGCGAGCCGTTCGGTGTGCTCGGCGCGTGCCTTCTCGACGAATGTCGCGAGCGTCGCGTCGTCGAGGTGGCGGCCGAACCAGCACGTCACGAGGAGCGGGAACCGAAGCTGCTCCGGTCCCGGGTCCTCGTTGATCCACGTGCGGAAGGCCCGCTTGCCGGCCGCAGTGATCGTGAACGGCCGCCGATCACGCGGGCCCGCAGGCCCCGCCTTGATCAGCCTGCGGGTCTCGAGCACGGCGAGCTCGCGGTATACGTGGCTCTGGGTCACGTTCCAGAACCGTGCGAGACCGGCCTTCGCCTCCTGCACCAGCTCCCACCCCGTCTTCGGGCGGTCGTGCAGCAGGCCGAGCAGCGAGCCCTGGGTGGCATTCAGTGATTGCTCGTGCACTTGACATTCCCTTGTGGAAGGTAAACGATTGAGCCCGATGGTAGACGCCCTCGCGGCGCTCGAGCGCGACGGTTATGTGCTCGTCGACGACGTGCTCGATGCTGCCGACGTGAAACACGCGCGCGAGGAGCTCGAACGAATCCTCGTCGACACCCCGTACGGACGCGGCGACTTCGAGGGACGCCGCACCCGGCGCGTGTACGGGCTGTTCGGGAAGACGCGAGCGCTCGACGTCATGGCGACGCATCCCACGATCCTCGCGTTGCTCGACGAGGTGCTGGGCGAGTACCACCTCAGCGCACCGACGGCGATCGACATCGGGCCGGGGGAGCGCAGTCAGCCCCTGCACCCCGACGACGCGACATACCCCATCCCGCGCCCGCATGCCGAGCTGGTCGTGAACATCATGTGGCCGCTGCAGGAGTTCACGAAGGCGAATGGCACCACGCGCATCGTGGCAGGCTCGCACACCTGGGTCGATCGCTTCCCCGGCCCGGACACCGAGACGGTCTCGGTCGAGATGCCTGCCGGCGCCGCGCTGGTGTACCTCGGAAGCGTGTGGCACGGCGGTGGCGCGAACACGACCGACGAGTCGCGGCTCGGGGTCGTCATGCACTACTCGCGAGCCTGGTTGCGTCCGGTCGAGAACCATGTGCTCGTCGTGCCGCCCGAGGTCGCGCGGACATTGCCGGAACGTCTGCAGGAGCTGCTCGGATACAACATCGCGGCGCCGTTCATCGGCTACGTCGACGGCCGCCACCCGAAGAAGCTCTTGTCATAAGGGTCACGACACGCGATGCCGATGGAAGCCGGGCGTCGACACCAGCGCGCGATCGTCGGTGATGCCCATGCCCTCGTAGCCGGCGCGCGTGGCGAGCCAGCGCATCCCTTGCTCCGGCCCGAGGACGACCGCTGCAGTCGCGTACGCGTCGGCCACGGCAAGGTCCGCGCCGACGACCGTGACCGACGCGAGACCGGCGGCCGGCAGCCCCGTGCGGGGATCGAGCACGTGGTCGCCCCGCTCGTAACGTCCCGATGTGGCAATCGCCGCGTCCGTGACACGGAGCACCGCAGCGACGTGCTCCCGTTCCCACGGGTGCTGGATGCCGACCCGCCAACCATCGGTCCCCGCTGGCCGGCCGCGCACCAGCACGTCGCCTCCGGCATTCAGGAAGAAGCTCTGCGCACCGGCCTCGAGCAACCGATCGGCGGCACGAGCGACGGCCCAACCCTTCACGAGGCCGGAGGGATCGAGCGGAGCGAGACCGGGTCGGGCCGCGATGCGTGCGCGCCCGCCCACGGAGATGGCGAACGCACCGCCCGACTCGAGACGCATCCGCTCACACAGGTCGAGGACGGTGCGAACCTCGGCGCTCGCGTGTGCGACGGCGAGGTCGCCACGCCCGATCTGCATGATCTCCGTGTCGTCCCGCCAGGTGCTGAACAAGTCGTCGACGTGCCTGAACCAGGTGAAGCACTCGTCGAGCACCGCGTCGTCGACGCCGTCGAGTACGTCGATCGTGATGACCGTGCCCCACATCTCCTCGACACGCCGCACGGTCTTCGATTGTGCGATCAGATGTGCGCCTTGTCGAGCGCGCTCTGCAGCGACTGTATGTAGCTCTCGCTCGTGTACGTGGCGCCGGAGACGATGTCGATCTGTGCGCTCTGGGCCTGCAACACCTCGTCGTGGAGATACGGTGCCGCTTGCTCGCTGATGTACTGCGAGCGTGACCGGTCGTACGGCATCTGCAACGGGTCGATCGCGGTGATGTGGCTGCCCTGCACGGTGATGCGCACCTGGACGGTGCCGTATTGGTTGTCCACGGGATCGCCGTCGTACGTGTGCGATGCCGGAGCGGCGGTGGGAGACGTTCTCGGGCCCGTGCTCGCGGGCGGCGGTGCCGTCGCCGGCGGCGCGGTGCCGGCCGGAGCGTGCGATGCACGGGACTTCACGGCCGACGCGGCACGACTCGAGGCCGGCGCGGTGGACTTGAACGTCGCGAGCGCGATCAATCCGATGATCGTGAGGATGACGGCGGGAACGACGCGGGGCATACGTGGGTCCTAGAACTCGAAGCGCTCGAAGTGGATCTGCTTCGGGGGCACGTGCAGCTTCCGAAGCCGGCGGCACACGGCATCGACGAGGCCCGGAGGCCCGCAGACGAAGCAGTCGCGAGTCGTGATGTCGGGGACGCCTTTGCGGAGCGCGGGGATGCCGAGCAGATCGGTCTGATCGTCACCGATCACATCTCCGGCGATGATGTGGATCGTCATGCCGCGCTCGTTCGCGAAGCGCTCGAGCTCCTCGGTGAAGATCGCATCTTCCGCACGCTGGACGCGATAGCACAGCACCACGTCGTCCTCGGGGCCGAACGTCTCGAGCAGCGCGCGCAGGGGAGTGATTCCGATGCCCCCTGCGATCAGCAACGCACGACGGGTGCTGCGACGGTCGCTGGTGAACGTGCCGTAGGGGCCCTCCGCGAACACGCGTGTGCCCCGCTTGATGCGCGACAAGCTGGACGTGTAGTCGCCGAGGCCCTTCACGGTGATGCGCAGCCGCTTCGACGTTGGTGCGGCCGAGAGCGAAAACGGATGGGCCTGCCACCAACCGCTCGGTGTCAAGAACCTCCAGAGGAAGAACTGACCCTCCCGCGCGCCCATGCGGTCGAGCCCGCGCCCGCTGAGATAGATCGACACGACGCCCGGCGCCTCCGGGCGCACACTGTGCACCCGGAGCGTGTGACGCATGTTCAGCCTGACGGGCTCGAGCACACGCCACCACAGGATGGAGCCGAACACGATCACGTAGAGAGAGATCCAGTAGATGCGTGCCGCACGGTCGTGTGTGAAATCACTGCCGGCCGCGAGTTGATGAGCGAAGGAGAGCGCAACTGCGAGGTACGCGTACAGGTGCACGAAGTACCACGTCTGGCGCTGCAACTTCTTGCGGGCGACGCGGACCGACGTGACGGCGACCGCGAGGAAGAGGGCGAACCCGACCCACGCCATCAGCACGTCGGGCACATGGGAGATCATCCAGCCCGTCTCGTGCCAGATGCTGACCCGGGGGATCGAGCCGGCCGCCCAGCCGAGCGTGGTGAGGACGATGTGCCCCGAGAGGAGCCACACGAGCGCAAAGCCGGTCCACCGGTGCACCACCGCCAGTCGGTCGAGGCCGATCGCGCGCTCCAGCCAGGCGATGCGGGACATCAGCAAGAGCTGGACCAGCACGGCATAGGTGCCGAGCAGCGCCGCGAGCTCACCGGCTGCGGTTGCCGCGCCGCCGGGCCCGCTCATCGCGTCGAGGCCGCCGTGCCGGAGCCACATGCCGAGCGTCACGACGACGCCGACGGCCCCGGCGAACCCGA
>DASQHW010000158.1:0-4689 GCA_035631895.1 Acidimicrobiia bacterium
GCGGCGGGGGCGGCAGCCTCCGGCCGCCGCCCGATGACGACCGTTGCGAGAAGGTAACGTTCCTTCCAGAGAGAGGGGGTCGCCGTGGGTGGCACGACGTGCAGGCGTTCTCTCGTCGCGGTTCTCGGTGCAGCTCTGGTCGCCGCGCTGGCCGGGTGTGGCGGAGCAAGCCACGGGCGTTCGGCATCCGGGCTGGTGTCGGGCACGGTCGCACCGACGACGCTCGCCCCGACGACGACCACGCTGGAGCGGCCGAGGCCGTACGACCCCACGAAGGCCATCGACCTGGGTGGGACTCCCGGCGTGACGGCGGCCGAGCAGAAGCGGGCCGAGACGTTGGTCAGGGTCACGCTCGCAGACCTTCCGAAGTATGCGGACGTCGCGACGGCGGAGCGCGACGGCTACCGGACAATCGGCGACGCGCTCACCGGCGACGAGCACTTCGTCAAGTGGTCGTACGTCGACGACGGCCATATCCTCGACCCGACGCGGCCCGAATCCCTCGTGTACGAGGTGCGCGGCGGAAAGAAGACGCTCGTCGCCGCGATGTACATGATGCCGTTCGGCAGCCGGTTCACGGATGTGCCGGACGTCGGTGGCGCACTCACGCAGTGGCACGTGCACAGCGACCTGTGTCTCACCGACAATCCGGAGCAGAAGGTGCTCGCAGGCTTCACGTTCGGCGGCCAGTCGTGCCCGGCGGGAACGACGAAGGCGGGCAACACGCCGATGTTGCACGTGTGGATCGTGCCGAATCGATGCGGACCGTTCGCGGCGCTCGAAGGCATCGGTGGCGGACAGATTCCGCCCGGCCAGACGCGACTCTGCGACACCGCGCACGGGCTCCCGACCTCGTAGCACGATGGGTGAGACCGTCCGGTATGACCTCGACGGTCATGTGGCGACGATCACGTACAACCGGCCCGACGCGCTCAACGCCGTCAACGGCGAGATGCGGCGCGATCTCAACGAGGCCTTCGCGCGCTTCCGCGACGAGGAGGACGCGTGGGTGGGGATCGTCACCGGTGCCGGCCGCGCGTTTTGCGCGGGTGCCGACCTGCGCGGTGACGGCAACTCGGCGGGGGCATTCCCGGGGACTTTTTGGGAGAAGCCGACGCAGAACTCCTTCGAGAGCGGCTGGGAGATCTTCAAGCCGGTGATCGCGGCCGTGAACGGCCACTGCCTGGGCTACGGGCTCACGCTGGTGACATGGTGCGACTTCGTGATCGCGAGCGAGCGGGCACAGTTCGGTTTCCCGGAGGTTCGCATCGGCGTGCCGACGATCGTGGGCGCGATCCGTCTCCCGCAACGCATCAACTGGCAGTACGCGATGGAGCTGCTCCTCACCGGCGAGCGTTTCGACGCCGCACGCGCCAAGGAGATCGGTCTTGCGGGCTGGGTCGTACCGCACGACGAGCTGATGACCGAAGCGCGCGCCCTTGCGGACCGGCTCCTCCAGGGCGCGCCGCTCGCGCAGCGCGTCATCAAGGAGATGGCGATGCGCGCGCAGCAGCTCCCGATGATCGAGGCGATCCGATTCGGCGAGACGATGCGCAAGGTGGCGGGCGCGACCGAGGACGCGCACGAGGGCTTGCGGGCCGCGGCCGAGCGGAGGACCCCGGAATGGCGCGGCCGGTGACCCCCGCCCACACCGACGCGGGTCGGCATGGGTCATCACGACCGATGCGAGGCCTTTCGACCCTGGTCAACGCGACGACGCCGGCTCACCATGAGCCCGTGGAGGAATGGGGCGCTCGCTTGCTCCCGAAATGGAGGGCACGATGGTCACCACCGCGAAGGAGCGCATGGCCGGCGACACCGACCGAATGATCGAATTGATACCTGACGCAGAGGCGCTCGCGCTCGAGTCCGTACGGAAGTTCGTCGAGACCGTCAACAGCATCGTCGTGGACGTTCGCGACGACCGGCTCCGGCGAAAGATCATCGACGCGGGGGTCGAGATGACGCACCATCTCGTGGACGCGTCGAGTGAATTCGCGCAGAAGATCGTTGCGGCCGCCAGTGACGCCTGGGCCGCCCCGGAGAGCAGCCCCGAACCGTCCGAGTAGCGCCGGCTCAGCGGGCGAAGAGGAGCAGGCCGCCTGCGAGCGCGGTGAGCCCGAAGCCATACGACAACGTGAGCGCGCGCTCGCGGAGCCGAAGGGCGACGCGCGCGCCGACGTTCGCAAGCGGTACGGACGCCAGTCCGAAGGCGAGCGTGAGCGACCAGTCGATGTGGCCCAGCCACGCGTGCACCACGGTGCCGGGGACCGCGAGGACGGCGGAGACCGCGAGCGACGTGCCGAGCGCGCGTCGCACCGGCATGCCGAGCCCGGTCATGAACAACGGCGCGAGCAGGAACCCCCCGCTGTTGCCGAGCAGGCCAGAGACGATGCCCACGAGGCCCGCGATCACGGTGATGCGCGTCACGGACGAGTGCACGGCGACGGCTGCCGCGTCGGCGTCGTGCGGACGCAGCAGGACACGCATCCCGAGCACGAGCACCAACACGTCGGTGGCGAGGATCAACCCGCCGCCGGGAATCCACCGCGTGCTCACCGCGCCCACGATCGTCGCCGGAATGCCCGCAGCAAGCGCGAGGCGGAACACGCGGCCGTCGACGCAGCGCTCCCGTGCGTACACCCGGCTCGCGAGCAGGGTGGCAGGAATGGTCGCGGGCAGCGGCGAGGCCACCGCGACGATCGCGGGCACGCCGATCACGTGCAGGAGCGGTGTCGCAAGTGCGGAACCACCCTTGCCGAAGGCACCCGACAAGAGGCCGATGCCGGCCCCGATCAGTGCGGCCCCGAGAAGAAGGTCTGCGCTCACCCACTCATACAAGAGCACACGAGGTCATAGAGCAATCCTCTTTAGCCTTCCATAATGATAGGGTTTCCCTATGGAACTCCGTCAGGTCGAGTACGTCCTGGCGGTCGTCGACGAGGGGAGCTTCACGGCGGGCGCCGCGGCGATCGGCGTCGCGCAGCCGTCGCTGTCCGAGTCGATCCGGCGGCTCGAGCACGAGCTGGGCGTGCGCCTCTTCCACCGGGTGGGACGACGGGTCGCGCTCACGGACGCCGGCCGCGCGTTCGAGGGGCCGGCGCGCCGGCTGGTGCGCGAACGTGAGCTCGTGCTCGAAGCGGTCGGCGGCGTGCGCACACTTGATCACGGCACACTCGAGATCGTCTCGCTCCCGACGCTCGCAGTCGACCCGCTTGCCGCCTTGGTCGGGCAGTTCCGTGTCGCGCACCCGGGCATCATCGTGCGCATCGCCGAGCCCGAGGACACGACCGCGGTGGAGGAGCGCCTCGCCGACGGCCGCAGCGAGCTCGGTCTCTCGGATCTGCAGCGGCGCCGCGACGATCTCGTCACGATCAAGCTCGGGCGCCAGGAGATCGTTGCGGTGTGCCCGCCCGGCACGCGGCTGCCGGCGCCCGGACGGCTGCCGGTCGGGCGTCTCGCCGGCGTGCCGCTCGTCACGACACCCGCCGGCACGTCGACGCGTGACCTGCTCGATCGTGCACTCGCCGCGGCACGTGTCGTCCCGCTCATCGCGGTGGAGACTTCCCAGCGCGAAGCCATAGCGCCGCTCGTGCTCGGCGGCGCCGGCACGTCGTTCCTCCCCCGTTCCATGGCTGACGCGCTCGCGGCACAGGGTGCGGTCGTCGCACGGCTGGTTCCGGGGCTCTCACGCACGATAGGGCTGCTGCACCGCGCGAGCCCCTTGACGCCGGCGGCCCGGGCCTTCGTGGAGCTTGCCCGCGGGCGGGGCGCTTCGAATGGGTAAGGAGGTCCCCATGCAGAACGACCGCCGTGTCGAACGACGTGCCGACGGGCTCCTCCCCGAGGAGCAGGCCGCCGGCAGCGAGAACCCAGAGGCCCAAGCAGCAGAGATCCTCGCGGAGTCCGATGCGCGCGCCGACGCCCCGCGGCCGGTCGAGCGCCGTACGTCCGAAGACACCGTGGAGCCGCCGCCCACGGAATGACATGCGAGGCCGGCGCGCGGCACTCGTCTCGCAGTCTCGCAGTTACGACATCCGCTCGATTGCTCCGGCGAGGATCGCGTCGCGCACGGCGATGATCCGATCCGGCGTGATGTCGGTTCGTCCGGCGTCGTGCCATCGCCAAGCCAACGACGGCTCACCTTCGTTACCCATGCTCACGGTGTCCGCGATGTCGTGCCACGCAAGATCTTCCGCGTTGCCGTAGCGACGCGCGAAATCGTCGGCGACGTCCAGTCCGAACAGCAGCGCGAGATTGCCACGGCAGTGCGCGACGTCGGCCGCGGCGGGGCCGCGACACGCGTGCGTCCAGTCGACGACGCCGGTGATGGTTCCGCGCCGCCAGAGCACGTTCCCGGGCCAGAAGTCACGGTGCACGAGCACGCGTTCGTGCGCCGGCACCGGTCGATGCGCGATCTCGATCGCGCGCTCCCACACGTCCGGACGGCGGGACCACGACGGCGGCGCGGTGACCGTGTCGAGGCCCCACGGCCGGAAGTAGTTGAGCGTTCCGGGCGGGACATCCACCTGGTGCACCGCGTGGAGAATCTCGACCAAACGATCGAGGAACCCGTCGAGATCGCGGGGCGCGAGCACGCCTCGACCCGGCAGTCGTGTCATGAGGACCGCCGGGACATCGGTCCGCGCACCGTTGGCATCCGCCCCGACCAGACGCGGCACCGGGAGC
>DASQHW010000159.1:0-3106 GCA_035631895.1 Acidimicrobiia bacterium
CCGCGCAGCGCAACCGAGAGCCGTTCTCCGAATGACGAGCACCGCAACGATGAAACGCTCTGCAACCGTGGAGGAAACGCCGGAGGAGGTCCTGGCGCGCCTCGAGCAGTACGCGACGTCGATCGGCATCACCCCGCCGTGGCCCGGCGATGCGCCCGTGCCGTTGTCGACCTCTCGGGAACTGCGGCGGATCGGCGTCGAGGCGATGAGCTACGTCGTCGGGCTCGGCTGTTGCATCGCGGCGATCTTCGCCTATCAGAGACTCGACCACGCCATCGCCATTGCGATCATCGTCGGCTGCGTGCTCGGCGGTGCGCTGGCGATGTCGCGCGGCGTCCCGCTGGCGCTCTGGTGGACCGTGGGTTTTGCGATCGGTGGCGCTCTCGCGCGCCTCTCGTGAGACGCGAGAATTCGCTCTTTCGACATCGCGATTTCCTGCACCTGTGGTGCGCCGAGTCCGTCTCACAGCTCGGAAGCCAGGTCAGCCTCCTCGCGCTCCCGCTCGTCGCCATCACCGTGCTGCACGCGACGACATTCCAGGTGGGCGCGCTCACGGCCGTGGAGATGTCACCGTTCGTGCTGGTCGGTCTCCCCGCGGGTGCGCTCGTCGACCGCCTCCCCCGCCGCCCGGTGCTCGTGTGGTGCGACATCGGGCGGGCTGTCGCACTCTCGTCGATTCCGATCACGTACGCATTCGACGCGCTGTCGTACGCACAGCTTCTCGCAGTCGTGTTCGTCACCGGCACGTTGACGGTGTTCTTCGACGTCGCATATCAATCGATCCTCCCCGCGCTCGTCGAACGGGAACAGATCGTCGACGGCAACGCCAAGCTCGAGATCAGCCGATCGGGTGCACAGTTGGCCGGCCCGGGACTCGGCGGGCTCCTCGTGCAATGGATCGGTGCCGCGAGCGCCATCACCGCCGACGCGGTGAGCTTCGTCGTGTCGGCGATCTTCCTGCGCGGCATCCGAGCCCAGGAGCCGCCCATCGACGTCACCGTGGACGAAGAAGTGAGCCGCCTGCGCGCGCTCGGCCGTGAGATCCGGGAGGGACTGGGATACGTGCTGCGCCATCGCGTGCTGCGCATGATCGCCGGCAGTACCGGCACGTCGAACTTCTTCAGTTCGATGACGATGGCGGTATTCCTGCTCTACGCGGTGCGCGAGCGGCATTACAGCGCCGGGATCGTGGGCCTCGTCTTCTCGGTCGGCAACGTGGGGGTGCTCGTCGCGGCGCTCACCGCCGGACGTCTCACCAAGAAGATCCGACTCGGTCGCGCGATCTGGCTCGGCATGTTCGTCTCGCAACTCGGGCCGCTCGTGATCGCGCTCGCTCCGACGCAGCACGCGCTGCCCTATTTCGTCGGCGCGTGGTTGGGTTTCGGCTTCGGCGGCACGCTGTACAACATCGACCAGGTGAGCCTGCGACAGGCGATCACACCTCAGCGGCTCCAAGGACGCATGAACGCGTCGATGCGCTTCATGGTGTGGGGCACGATGCCGTTCGGATCGCTCGCCGGCGGCGTACTCGGCACCGTGATCGGCTTGCGTTCGACGCTCCTGGTCGGCGGAATCGGCGGCCTGCTCGCGGTCTTGTGGCTGTCCGCGCGTTCGGTACGGGAGCTCGACGAGATCCCGGACGCCGCACCCGCAGCTACAACGTGAGCAGCACCTCGGCCATCTGCACGCCGTTCAATGCAGCGCCCTTGAGCAGGTTGTCGCCGGTCGCCCAGATGTCGAGCGTGCCCGGCTCGGAGGGATCCTCGCGGATGCGTCCGACCAGGACGTCGTCGATGCCGGCGCCCTCCTGCGGTGTCGGAAAGCCGTCTCCGTCGTCGACCAGCCGTACGCCCGGTACGTCACCCAGGACCTCGACTGCCTCCGCCTTGCTCATCGGCCGGCGGAACCGCACGTTCACCGAGACCGCGTGCCCCACATAGACAGGAACGCGCACGCACGTGACCGTGCAGCGGATCTCGTCGTCGTGGAGGATCTTGCGCGTCTCGCGCACCATCTTCCACTCCTCCGACGTGTAGCCCTGCTCCTTGACGGAGCCCGCGAGCGGGATCACGTTGCCGGCGATCGGTTTCGACCAGACCTCCCCCTCGACCAGGGGCCGATCGAACGTCGCGGCACGGGTGAGGTCGGCTGACCGACCGTCGAGCTTCGCCCATTGGGCGTCGAGCTCGTGGATGCCGGCGAGCCCGGCCCCGGACACGGATTGATATGTCGAGACGACCATTCGCTCGATGCGCGCGGCGCGGTGCAACGGCGCCAGCGCCATCACCGGAATTGTCGTGGTGCAATTCGGCGAGGACGCGATCCCCTTCGGCATGTGCCGCATGTCTCCGGAGTTGACGCCTGCGATGACCAATGGCACGTCAGGATCCATGCGGAACGCGGCAGACTTGTCGATCACCTTCGCTCCTGCGGCAACCGCCTTCGGTGACCACTCGAGCGAGATCGGATCGTCGACGTCCACGATCACGAGGTCCAGGCCGTCGAAACCACGGTCACGCAGCACTTCGCAGGTGATCTCGCTCTCGCCGAACCGAAGCTTGCGACCCTCCGAGCGCGGCGACGCGTACACGCGCAGCTCGTCGACGGGGAACCTCCGCTCCGCGAGAAGCCGCAGCATCTCGGTGCCGACCAGCCCCGTCGCGCCCATCACACCGACACGCACGTGTTACTCCTTGTCCAGACCGAACGCGGCGTGGAGGGCCCGCACCGCGCGCTCGACGTCATCCTCGCCGACGACGCAGGAGATGCGGATGGTCGACGTGCTGATCATCTCGATGTTGACGCCTTCCGCCGCCAGCACCTCGAACATCTTCGCCGCGATGCCAGGGTGTGTCTTCATCCCGGCGCCGATCAGGGAGACGCGCCCGATGTGCTGATCGGTGCGATAGCCGGTCGCCTCCGTGTCGACGACGATCTTCTCCATGCACTGCGTTGCCTTGGGCGAATCGGAGCGAGGCACCGTGAAGCTGATGTCGGTGTGGCCGGCCGTCGACACGTTCTGCACGATCATGTCGACGTTGACGCCGGCGTCGGCGAGATCGCGGAACACGGTCGCCGCGATGCCCGGTCGGTCGGGCACCTGCTC
>DASQHW010000160.1:0-7100 GCA_035631895.1 Acidimicrobiia bacterium
CGCATCCGGCGCTCGCCGTACTCGACGATCTCGTCGCGAACCGCCGGGTCCGGCGCGAGCTCCCGCAACCGCATCGCGCCCAGCCGGTTGGCGCCGCGCTGCGCGTCGAGATCGCCGCGCCGCTCCTCCGGTGTGCGGGACGCGGCAAGGAAGAGCGCCTCGACCTCGGGCGTCCAGCGTACGGGCGGGATGCGGAAACCTTCCTGGTAGATCTCGGTCGCGTCGGGCGGCATGGAACCGGGCGCCATGCCGCCGACGTCGGCGTGATGCGCGCGATTCGCTGCCCACCCGAGCAGCGTGCCGCCGGCGCCGAAGACCGGCGCGACGAACGTGACGTCGTTCAGATGCGTGCCGCCGGCGAACGGATCGTTCACGACGATCTGGTCTTCCCCGGTGATGCCCTCCCCCGCGGCATCGATGGCGGCGCGCACTGCAGCAGGCATCGATCCCAGGTGCACCGGAATGTGCTCGGCCTGCACGAGCAGGGTGCCGTCGGGCGTGAACAGCGCGCACGAGCAGTCGGCCCGCTCTTTGATGTTCGGGCTGTATGCGGCGCGCCGCAGCACGGCACCCATCTCGTCGGCCACGCCGGTGAGCCTCGAGATCCACACCTGGAGCGTCGCCGGATCGATCATGTGCGAGGGCGCCTCACGAACGCGCCAGGATCCATGCCCCGAGGGGACCGGGTTCGGCGCGCCAGCCTTCGGGAACCCATGCCGTGCAATCGGGCTCCGCCACGACGGCGGGGCCGGCGACCCGACCCCGGTGCACGTCGGGAAGATCGGTGATGCCCAAGGGCGCCGGCATGGACGCGCGGCCGCGCACGGCGACGACCTCGACGGGCGCACCCGGCCGCGCGTGGCCGTTGCGGCGCTCGTGCTCGGCGGGAAAGTCCTCGGGCCGCGTCACGGTGAGCTCGTGACTCTGACCGACATACCGGCAGTCGACAGCGGTCTCGACGCGCGCGCCCCGGCCGACGAGCGCGCGGGCATCGTTGGCCACACCCGCGAGGGCGTCCCGCAGCGATCCCCCGGCGAACGTCCGCACCACCTCACGCGCTTTCGGGGCGGCCAACAAGCCGACGGCCGAACACACACCCGCGCGGGGAGGCACCACGACCGCACGCATGTTCAGCCCGCTTGCGATCGCACACGCGTGCAGCGGGCCCGCGCCACCGAATGCCACCAACGCGAGGTCGCGCGGGTCGACACCGCGCTCGACGGTGACGACGCGCACAGCTCGTTCCATGGCGGCGTCGACGACCCGCACCACACCTTCGGCGCCGACGCGCGCGGCATCGAGCGCGGCGCGGGCCGCGGCGACGTCGAGACGACCGAGGTCGGCGAAAGCCGCGTCGGCCGGAATACGACCGAGCACGAGGTCCGCGTCGGTGACCGTGGGTTCCGAGCCGCCGCGCCCATAGCACGCCGGGCCCGGGACGGCGCCCGCGCTGCGGGGCCCGACGACGAGCGCACCACCGGCATCGACGCGCGCGATCGAGCCACCGCCCGCCCCGATCGTGTGCACGTCCAGCGCCGGCAACCGGATCGGCAGTCCTGCGATCCACCGCTGCGGCGTCGGCTCGGGCACACCGCCCCGGATCAGGCACACATCGGTGCTCGTCCCGCCCATGTCGAAGCTCACCGCGTCGGGGAAGCCGCACGCGCGCGCGACCTCCGCTGCGGCGCGCACACCGCCGGCCGGTCCCGAGAGCAGGAGCGACGCCGCGGCACCGGCGCCGTCCGCCACGGGGATGAGCCCGCCCGCGGACGTCATCACGAGCGCCTCGGCCGCGAACGCCACGAGCCGCCGGAGATATGGCGCGCAGACGGGCTCGAGGAACGCTTCGACGACCGTCGTGACCATCCGCTCGTACTCGCGGAATTCCGGGGTCACCTCGTGCGAGCACACGACATGCGCGCGGTGCACCGCCCGCAGCGCACCGGCGACCGCGCGCTCGTGCGCGGGATCGAGGTCGGCATGCAGCAGACACACGGCGATCGCGTCAGTGGCTTCGGGAATCCTCGGGAGCACGCCGTCGAAGGGGGCGATCTCGCGGCCCCGACCGTCCAGCCGCCCCGAGACCCCGAAGCGGAGGGCGCGGGGCACGAGCGGCGCGGGCCGGTCGGCAAAGGGGTCGTACAGCGACGGACGGGTCTGACGCGCGATCTCGATCTCGTCGGCGAAACCGTCGGTCGCGACCAGCGCGACGCCGGCGCCGCGACGTTCGAGCAGCGCGTTCGTCGCGACCGTCGTGCCGTGGGCGAGCACGCCGACACGACCGTCGATCGCGCCGACTGCGCGCGCTACGGCCCGCGCAGGATCGTCGGGCGTCGAAGCAATCTTCGCGACGCGCCCGTCGTCCGCCACGACATCGGTGAACGTGCCACCGCTGTCAATGCCGACCCGCATGCGTGCGAACGGTAGTCGCGTCTCTTTTGTTAAAGCGCGACCGCTGATTCGCGGCTTTGCATGAGATAGCCCCGCGAACGCACCGTGCGGATCTCGAGGCCGAGTGGGGCGATGCGCCGCCGCAGACGCAGGACGTGCACGTCGAGCGCGTTGCGTGTAGGTACGCCGCGGGGCCACGCGCGATCGGCGAGGCTGTCGCGCGTCACGACTGCGCCGAAGCGGTCGAGCATGGCAGACGCGAGCGACTGCTCGACGGGCGACAGTGAAACCCACACGTCGCGATGATGCAGCAGGCCGTCGCCGTCGAGTGACGGGTGCACCGCGTGCTGCTCGGCGCGCATGGCAAGCGCGCGGCGCCTTGCGTCCACCTCGCGCTCGGGAGCACCCGACACGACCCAGTCCTCCAGGCAGTCGAGTGCAAGTGGGAGCTCGCCGTCGTCCGCAACGACGAGGAGCCGTGGGACCGCCATCTCGCGCAGTTCGGCCAACCGGCGGACATCGGCGGGCCAGCGCAGCACTTCGACGTTCACGCCGCCACCGTAGGGGCGGATTGTTACGCCCTTGTTACTGCGCGATGACGGCCGCGAGGGTTCGTGCCGCCTCGGTGACCGCACCGGAAAGGCGGCGTCCCGGGCGCGTCCCGAGCCGCTCGATGGGGCCGCTGACGCTGATCGCCGCGAGCACGTCCCCCGAGGCGCCCCGCACCGGTGCGCTCACGCTCGCGACGCCGGGCTCGCGTTCGCCGGCGGTCTCTGCCCAACCTCGCCGGCGCACGACGGCCAGCGCGCCGGCATCGACGTCGAAACGGTGCGCGTCCGCCGCCCACGCGAGAAGCACCTTGCCGCCCGAGCCGCGCGTCAGCGGCATCACGGCGCCGAGCGGCACCGTGTCGCGCAATCCGCTCGGCCGCTCGTGCACCGCGATGCACACGCGCCGGTCGCCCTCGCGCACGTAGAGCTGCGCGCTCTCGCCGGTGATGTCGGCCAGGCGCGCGAGGACCGGGCGCGCCGCGTCGACGAGCCCGCGGCTGGCGGCTGCGCCCCAACCGGCGAGGCGGCCGCCGAGCACGAAACGACCGGTGTCGTCGCGTGCGAGCACACCGTGACGTTCGAGCGCGACGGCCAGACGGTGGGCGGTGGGCCGGGTGATCCCCGTCTCTGCAACGAGGTCGGCGAGCGCGCACGGGCCCGACTGCGCGACCGTGTCGACCAAGAGCACCGCCCGGTCGAGAACCTGCACACCGGTTGCTACACTGTCCACGACGTAATACTAGTGTCTCATATGCTGAGACAGGAGCTCATGCCATGGGGACCACGCTCTCCGACAAGATCTGGGACCGGCACGTCGTGCATCACGCCGCGGCGGAGCCCGATCTCCTCTACATCGATCTCCATCTCGTGCACGAAGTCACGTCGCCCCAGGCCTTCGACGGGCTGCGTATGGCGGGGCGGCGAGTGCGGCGTCCCGACCTGACGATCGCGACGATGGACCACAACGTGCCGACGGCCGGCCTCGATCGCCCGTTGACCGATCCCGTCTCCGCAAAGCAGATGGATGTGCTGGCGCGCAACTGCGACGAGTTCGGAATCCGCTGTTACGCCATGCGTGACCCCGGTCAGGGCATCGTGCACGTGATCGGGCCCGAGCAGGGGCTGACGCAACCGGGGATGACGATCGTGTGCGGAGACAGTCACACGTCGACACACGGCGCCTTCGGCGCACTCGCGTTCGGCATCGGCACGAGCGAAGTCGAGCATGTCCTCGCCACGCAGACGCTTCCGCAGATGCGACCGGGCACGATGGCGATCACCGTCGACGGCGACGTGCCCGAAGGTGTCACCGCCAAGGACATCGTCCTCGCGATCATTGCCCGGATCGGCACCGGCGGCGGCATCGGCTCGGTGCTCGAGTATCGCGGTTCCGCGATCCGTCACCTCTCGATGGAGGGGCGCATGACGGTGTGCAACATGTCGATCGAGGCCGGTGCCCGCGCCGGGTTGGTCGCGCCCGACGACACGACGTTCGCGTATCTCGAAGGGCGGCCGTTCGCGCCGCGCGAGAAGGCGTGGGAACAGGCACTCGACGAGTGGCGCGGTCTCGTCACGGACTCCGATGCGGTCTTCGACAAGGAGGTCACCATCGACGCGTCGACACTGGCCCCGCATGTGTCGTGGGGCACGAATCCGGCGCAGACCGTCCCGATCGACGACGTGGTGCCCGACCCGGGATCATTCACCGACGCGTCGGCGCGCGACTCGGCGAAGCGCGCGCTCGCGTACATGGGCCTGAAGGCCGGGACACCGATGCGCGACATCACGGTCGACACGGTGTTCATCGGTTCGTGCACGAACTCGCGCATCGAGGATCTGCGGGCGGCGGCGACCGTCGCACGCGGGCGGCACGTGAAGTCCGGCGTGCGAACGCTCGTGGTGCCGGGCTCGGCGGCCGTGAAGGCACAAGCGGAGGCTGAAGGGATCGACAAGGTGTTCCGGGAGGCGGGATTCGACTGGCGCGAGCCGGGCTGCTCGATGTGTCTCGCCATGAACCCCGACAAGCTCGCGCCCGGCGAACGCTGCGCCTCGACCTCGAACCGCAACTTCGAGGGGCGCCAGGGGAAAGGGGGCCGCACCCACCTCGTCTCCCCCGGCGTCGCGGCCGCCACCGCGATCGCCGGCCACTTCGCCACCCCCCGAGACCTCGAATGAACGGTGACGTGGCGAGCGAACGGCCGCGGGCCTGGTATCCCGGCCCGCAGAGAGCGAGCGAATGACGATGGACCCGATACGCATCATCACCGGACGCGGCGTGCCGCTCGTGCGGTCCGACGTCGACACTGACCAGATCATCCCGAGCGACTGGCTCAAACGGGTCGAGCGCACGGGCTTCGGGGAGGGCCTGTTCTCGGAGTGGCGCGAGAACTCCGACTTCGTGCTCAACCAGGAGCGCTACGACGGGGCGAAGATCCTCGTCGCAGGACCGAACTTCGGCACGGGTTCGTCACGCGAGCACGCGGTGTGGGCGTTGATGGACTACGGCTTCGAGGCCGTGCTGTCACCGCGCTTCGCAGACATCTTCCGGAACAACTCCGGGAAGATGGGCCTGGTCGTCGCCGCCATTCCCGAGGACGCGGTGCACCGGCTCTGGGAGGCGATCGAGGAAGACCCGAAGCTCGAGATCGTCGTCGACGTCGAGCACAAACGCGTCGCTGCACCCTCCGTCGGCATCGACGTCTCGTTCGAGCTCGACGACTTCACGCAGCACCGGTTGCTCAACGGCCTCGACGACATCGGTCTCACGTTGACGCACGACCGCGAGATCCAGAACTACGAGTCACGGCGACCCGGGTGGATGCCGGCGCTCGCGTCGCCTGCTCAGGCGGCAGGTTCGTAGCGCGCGGCGATCTCGTGCTCGGTCCAGATCTCCGCGAGCTCGTGGGCCAGCGCGTTGGTCTGCCGGTGTGCTGCCAGGTACTCGAAGAAGTCGATGACACTCATCGCGCGCTCCAAACTGGGGTGCCGTCCGTGGGGGTGTTGGTCTTCCCTCAAATGGACCTTCTCACACCACGTGCGAGGCCGGCTTCGTCCCTGCAACAACGGCGAGCTCCCGCCACTTCCAGAAACACTCGACGTTCACGAACCCGCAAGCATTCAGCCATCTCAGGTGCTGTTCGGTGCCGACGAGCTGGTTGGACGGGTCGTCCTCGTCGGGGCGCTTCCCGAGTGCGGCCAGGAACTCCTCATGGAGCGCCTGTGTCGGTGACGCGACGTGCTCGGCGTTGACGAAGCGACCGCCGGGGCGGAGCCGTTGGAGCACCTCGCCGTACAGCGCGTGTTGGCGTGGCGGATCGAGGTGGTGGATCGCGAAGCTCGAGACGACGAGATCGAAATGCTCGTTTTCGTCCTGCGGGAGCGGTTCCGAGAGGTCGTGACGGCCGAGACTGACGCGGTTGTCACCTTCGAAGCGATCTCGCGCCTGCTGGAGCATCTCCTCTCCGAAATCGAGCCCGACACCCGTGGCTTCGGGCCGCACAGCAAGCACGGCCGCGAGCGTGCTGCCGTCTCCGGTACCCAGGTCGAGCACGCGTTCCACGGTCGGCGGGAGTAGCTCGACGAGCACGTCCAGCGCCTCGGCACGATGCGGGATCGTGTCGCGGGCCCGCAGGTAAGCGAGCGCATGCTCGGTGTTGACCCACAGGTTGGCCGTCACGGCCCGATTTCGATCTCTCGCACCTCGTCACCGCGCTCGCGCAGGCGCACGAGCTTGTTGACGGCGTTGAGATAGGCACGTGCCGACGCCTCCACGACGTCGGTCGCGACGCCACGGCCACTGACCTTCCGACCTTCGGCCTCGACGGTCACGGTGACGGCGCCGAGCGCATCCGATCCTCCGGTCACCGACGACACCTGAAAGTTGCTCAACGTGCCGTTCACGCCAGTTGCCTCGGAGATCGCCGCGATCGCCGCGTCGATCATGCCGTCGCCGGTGCCGCTTGCCTCGACCTTGCCGTCGGCGTGGGCGAGCACGACGCGCGCCGTGGGCTTCGCGGCCGTGCCGCCGTGCAACTCCAACTCGTGCACCGCGAACCGGTGCACCAGGCCCGCGCCGAGCTCCTCGGCAACCATCGCCTCGAGGTCGGCCTCGGTGATCTCCACTTTCTTGTCGGCGAGCTCCTTGAAGCGTACGAACGC
>DASQHW010000161.1:0-7565 GCA_035631895.1 Acidimicrobiia bacterium
TTCAAGGACGGGGGCACGTACAGCTTCGACGTCAAGACCTCCTGCAGTTGGGACGTCGACGTCGCCCCCACTCCGCCCGCGACGCCGCCGGTCACGACCAAGCCCGCACCGGCGCGGTCCACCACTTCGACGCCCTGAAGCTCGCGAGCTGCTCGCGATCTCGGCGGAGCGGGAAGGCTGCAGGCGTTGGCTACTGCGAACCACACATCACTTCCTCGCGTCGCGGACCGTCTCGTGCCGCGCCCCCGGCTCGATCGTCGGTTGAGCGAGTGGGCTCCGGTGACCGTGCTCCGTGGTCTGCACGGATACGGCAAGACCACACAGCTCGCGGTCTGGCTCGCGAGCCAGAGCTCGGACGATGTGCGATGCGTCTGGGTCACGACTCGACCCGTGTCCGACGGAGCTCCGACCTTCGAGGAATGCCTACATCGCCGCCTGCGCGTCTCCGGCATCGTCGTGCCGGAGACGTCGACCGGGCGGGTCGCGACGAACGGGCTCGATGAGCTGGACGCCGCTTTGTGCGACACCCCGCACGACCGGCGATTCGTGCTCGCGGCCGACGACTTCCAGCACCTCCGGGACGAGCGTGTCATCGCGGAATTGCTCGGCTTGGTCAAGCGGCATCCGCATTTCCACCTCTACGTCTGCTGTCCGGGTCGCCATCCCGTCGAGTCGTTGGCCGGCGGAACGGTGGATGTCAACGCGGTCGAGCCGAGGGAGCTGCTCGCCGACGACGACGAGATCGAGCGGCTCGCGAGCATCATGGGCAAGCATCTCGACCGCCGCCGGGCGCAAGAGCTGCGTGATGCGGTCGGAGGTTCGATCTCGACCATCCGAATGGCGTTGCGCGCCGGCGATACGTCGGGACCGCGAGCTCTCGACGTCGCGGAATACCTGCGCACGCGGGTCCTGCCCGAAGTTGCGGAACAGGGCTTGCTCGAGCCGCTGATGCGCTTCTCCCTCGCCCACGCGATCGAGGGCCGGATGGTGCGCGACCTGTGCGACGACGCCGATCCCGATCGCCTTCTCGAGGCGCTCGAAGGGACGGGCATCGTGGAGCGCGTCGCCGGCGCGCAGGAATTGCGGCTCGCGATCCCGGCACCGTTCCGGGACATCCTTCGCAACGAGTACGCGTCAACCGCGCCGCGCGCGGCTCGCGCATTCCATCGTCGCCTCGCCGAATGGTTCGCGCACCACGATGTGCCGAACCACGTGTCCTTCTCCTTCGCACACGCTGTTGCGGCGGAGGACTGGGCGCTCATGGACGAGCTGTGGTTCGACAACGTCGCGGCATTGTTCCTCGACCAACCGGATCTGGTGCGCGAGACGCTCGAGATGTTGCCCGCGCCCGTGCTGGCATCTCGCCCGTCGATGCAGGTCGTACGCGACACACTGCGAATCGCGAGGTACGCGGGCGCGGGCGCCTCGCAGCGGACGCTGCACGCATTCGCCAACGCGAGCGCGCGGGTCGTGCGGCAGCACTGGGACACGATGTCGGCGAACGAGCTCCTCGTCGTCGCCACCGGGTACTTGATTCACCTCCGGTTGTCCGGTCGGTTCCAGGATTCGGCCGCGGTCGGCGATCGCGTGCATGCCAGATCCGGCGCGCGTGCGGCGACGCAACGCGTCTCGACGAGCAGGCTGGCGTGGTTCCATCTGCACAGAGGCATCACCTATTCCCTGCTCCACGACGACGCCAGTGCGGTTCGCTCGTACGTCCGAGCAGAGGAGCACGCGGCGTCACCTGCGGATGATCTCGTCCGTTCCTGTGCCGCGGCGAACCTGGCGCTCACCGACGCGCTGGCCGGCAATACAGAACGCGCGCTGCAGTCGTTGCAGCGTCATCGCACCTTCGCGACACGACGCCGGCCCGGCGACGAGGCTGCCCGCATCGGCGGTCATCTCGCAGCCGGGTTCCTCGCGCTCGACCGGCTCGACCTCGCGGGCGTCCGAGCAGCACTCGATGCACTGGGCGACGGTGCTGCGTCCTGGGAGTTCTGGCCCTTCATTGCCTTCCTCTGCGCCCAGCACGCGTTGCACACCGGGCTTACGGTCGAGGCGCTCGCGCACCTCGACCAAGTGCAGGCGGCGCACGACGACGAGCTTGCCGACAAGGGCGCCGCGGCCGCGCTCATGACGCGTGCCAGGGCCGACCTGCTGATCGCGTGCGGGCGGGGCGAGAGCGCGACGCGGCTCCTCGCCGCGCGCGGCGCCGACATGCCGTTGACGCGCGTGCCCGCAGCCAGGATGCGCCTGCTCGCCCGCGGCACCGACGCGACCGCGGAGATCTGTCCGTCAACATGGGACGCCTCCACGTCGGCACGCGACCGGATCGAGCTCTTGCTGCTCGGCGCGATCGCGTCGGTGCGTGCGGACGACCCGCGCAACACGCAACGCCTCGTGAACCAGGCGCTCAATGTGTACGCGGACACCGGCGTGCTGCGGCCCTTCGCCACGGTGCCGAACGCAGACCTGGCACGCATTCTCGCCGTCGCCGATCGTGACCTTGCGCCGGACGATGCCGCGCGACTCCGCGAGCACAAGGCCGTCTATCCGGAACGGATTGTCCTCATCGAGCTCAGTGACCGTGAGCAGTCGGTGCTCCTGGCGCTGGCCGAGCATGCGTCGAGGCAAGCGATCGCCGACTCGCTCTTCGTGTCGATCAACACCGTGAAGACCCAACTTGCGAGCATCTATCAGAAGCTCGGGTGCACCACCCGACAAGAGGCGCTCGCGGCGGCTCGCCGGCTCGACCTCCTCCCCCGGTGAACCGCACGCACCCGCCCGCAGAACGCAGCCGCCGACCTCGACCCGACGGCCACCACCGGAGCCTGACGCGAGCTCGAAGACGGCGTCGCCAGGGATTGCCTGTATTTGCGGATCGACGCGGCTGGGTAAGGGAACGTCCGCGCCGTCAGTACCGCGTTTAGGGCCGACCGGCGCCGGCACTTCCGAGCTCGTGAATTGGTTCGAAACATGCGCATCGCCCTGACCAGCTTGCTCGCTCTGAGCATTTGTGCACTCGCGTTGAAGATCGTCCTCTCCGAATACGACCTCGCGCGCGAGCGCCTCGTCGACTCGATCGTGATCGTCTTGGGCATGGGTGCGCTCTTCTTGGTCGTCATGCAGTAGTCGCCCGTTGTCATATCGGTGCAACGGGAAAGCGTCGCACGCGTGGAGTGAGGTGGGGGCGATGTGGTTCGTGGCCGGCTGGGTCATCCTCGGCGAGCTGATGATCGTGTTCATCACGATGGAGCTCGCGCACGATTCCGGCCGCTCGACATCCCTGGTGATCAACAACACCCTCATGTACGCCGCGGGCATCCTCATCGCCTGGCGGCTGCTGTAATCTTGTTTGCAACCAATCGGCCCGTGGCGGTCCCTTCTGTTGCAAACAGCTGAAGGCCCCGCCGAGAACGGTCGGCCGGCATGGTGGTGTTGGCGGCCGTGATGATCTGCGCGTCGTTGTCAGCGTGTAGCGGGCGTCACTCGAAGGCGACACCACCGGCTCCGCATCGCACCAACGTGAGCGCGCCGAGGACACGCCGCGGCTTTTGGCAGCTCGGCACCGACGGGGAGATCTTCGCGTTCGGCGACGCGGTTGCGCACGGCTCCGCGAGCGCACAGCACGTGAACCGCCCGGTGGTGTGCATGAGCTCGACGCCGTCGGGAGGCGGTTACTGGCTCGTCGCCGCCGATGGCGGGATCTTCGCGTTCGGCGATGCGCGGTACTACGGCTCGACCGCATCGGCGCCTCTCGCGCGACCGATTGTCGGCATGGCGGCCGAGCCGACAGGGCACGGCTACTGGCTCGCGGCCGGGAACGGAGCGGTCTTCCCGTTCGGTGATGCTCATGCATACGGGCAGCTCGTGGGCCGCTCGCTCGATCAGCCGGTTGTAGGGATCGCAGCGACACCGAGTGGCCACGGCTATTGGCTCGTCACCTCGGACGGCAGGGTCGCCGCGTTCGGCGACGGCCGCGATTACGGCTCGCCACCCCCGGTTCGCGTCAACGCGCCCGTCATCGGCCTGACACCTTCGCCGTCGGGGCGCGGCTACCGCGTGGCAACCGCCGACGGGAAGGTCTTCGCGTTCGGCGACGCAACCTCGTACGGCTCGCCCGAGCCCGGAGCGTTGCTGCGTCCGATCGTCGCGTTGGCAACCACCCCGTCCGGCAACGGCTACTGGCTGGCCGAGGACGACGGGACCGTGCTCTCGTACGGAGACGCGCCTCCCGAGCGACCGCGCGCATCTCTCGGCACCACCATTCTCGGGATGGCCGGCTTGGCTGGGGCTGCGACGTGCCATGTCACTCCCCGGCCCTCTGATGTCGCGCACTTCCCGGGAGCAAGCGGCAGCGAGGGACATTGGGCGCCGAGCGCCGGGAACGTCGGTGGCGCGCCCGCGATCTTCACCACCACATTGCGCGCACGCGCCGGACTTCCTTCGGCCGGCCTGGCATGGATCGACGCCAATCGAGTCGTCTTCCGGCTCTACGCCGGACTCGGCCAGCCGTCGGGCACGTTCCTCTACGGCAATTACGTCGACCCCGCACTGCAAACCCGGCTCCTGGCCACGTTCAATGCCGGATTCAAGGTCAACGCATCCGAGGGCGGCTGGTACGCGTACGGGCATACTGCAATCCCGCTGCGCGACGGGGCCGCGTCGTTCATCATTCGCAGCGACGGAACGGCGACCGTCGGCATGTGGGGGCGCGACGCGACCGCCGCCCCGCACATCGTCGCCGTACGCCAGAACCTCCGACTTCTCGTCGACGGCGGCAAACCGGCGAGCGACCTCTCGCCCGGGGCGTGGGGTGCCGTCTTCGGCGGAGGCCCGACGACATGGCGCTCGGGTCTCGGCGTCGACGCCGGCGGCCGGCTCATCTACGTCGTCGGGCCGGGCCTGCTCCCCGCCGACCTCGCCGAGCTGTTGTTGGCTGCCGGTTCCGTACGCGCGATGCAACTCGACATCAACCGCGTCGTGAGCTTCTCCACGTTCACGACGCCGACACGATCGCACTCGATCGTCGGCACCAATCTCCTTCCGTCGCTCAACTTCGCACCCACGCGTTATCTACGCCCCGGCGACCGCGATTTCATCGCCGTATTCGCCGCCTGACGCGCACCCGAGAAGGAACGTTGACCGATTCAGGCACCCACCGACGCGACGGAGGTGCGTGCGACTGCTCGCACCCGAATGACTCGCGGGAACCGCCAAATCTCGCGTGGAAGACTCAGCACATGCTCGGCAGGTGGAGCAGCGCTGCGGCCATCGCCACGATGCTTGCGCTCGCGGGCTGCGGATGGTGGTCGAAGCCTCCGACGAGGAGGGTCACGCACGTCAAGACGAGGTCAACGGCCCCGAACACGACGACCACTGGCACCACTGCGCGGACGGTGACAACGACCACGACGGTCGCACCGATGACTGCCGTGCCGCCTGCCTTCCTCCCCGCACCTACTCCGGGCCCCGACTTCGCCCCTGCACCGACTCCTGGTCCCGACTTCGTCCCCGCGCCGGCTCCCGGTCCCGACTTCGCCCCCGCCCCGACGTACGTGCCGGAACCGCCTCCTGCCCCCGCGCCGACTGCGGCACCTAGCGGTTGAGCGACTTCGCGCGGCTCTATCGACTGTGATGCTACAACGTTTGCTATACTGCAGCTATGACACGACAGCTGACGGGCCGGGCGGGCGCCATGGACGACGCGACGCTCGACGAAACGGTGGAGATGGTGCTGCTCGCTTCTCGGGCGCTCGTGGGCGTGGCGGCCCGCTCGCTCGCTCAGACCGAGTCGGAGATCACGCTCCGTCAGTACCGGGCGCTCGTGCTTCTCGCGTCCCGCGGGGAACACAACGTGAGCAGCCTCGCCGAGGCTCTCGATATCCACCCCTCGACCGCGACGCGCCTGTGTGATCGTCTGCTCGCGAAAGGCCTCAGCGCACGCTCCACTTCGGCGGAGAGTCGCCGCGAGGTCACCGTGGGCCTGAGCGCGGCGGGGAAGGGTCTCGTGCGCGCGGTGACGGCCCGTCGCCGGAAAGAGCTCCGGCGTATCGTCGGCGGGCTCGACGCCGCCACGCAGCGCCAACTCGTTGAGGCCTTCGCCACGTTCGCGAGCGCAGCGGGCGAAGTGCCCGACCAGGCCTGGAAGCTGGGCTGGACGACGTGAGCACCACCGCTGCGGTCGCCGGAAGACGGCTCGCGGCGCGCCGAGCCGAACTGCGCGCGCTTGCGCGCCGCTCACACGAAGTCGTTCTCCTCGCCGGTGTGATCGGCATTCTCACCGGGTTCGGCGTGGCCGTTTTCGACAGCGCGGTCACCAGTGGTGTGGACGCGCTCGACCGAGCGCCGCTGTGGATCGCCGCCGTCGCACCGCTCGTCGGCCTGACCGTGGCCGCGATCTCTCTGCGCATGCTCGGCCCACGATCGTCGCCGGCAACCGCCGACGAATACCTTCACGCGTTCCATGGCCCGGATCACGCCTTGGGTGTCAGGCCCCTCTTGAGTCGGATGATCGCCGGGATCGCGACGTTGGGCAGCGGTGCGCCGATGGGCCTCGAAGGTCCGTCGATGTATCTCGGTGCCAGTCTCGGCGACGTGCTGCCGCGGCGCTTCCCCCGGCTGTTCTCGGTCCGGAACCGCCGGGTGCTGCTCGTTGCCGGCGCCGCGGCGGGGGTCGCGGCGATCTTCAAGGCCCCCGCCACCGGCGCCGTGTTCGCGCTCGAGGTGCCCTACCAGGACGACCTCGCCCGCCAGATGCTCGGACCTGCGCTCGTCGCGTCCGCAACGGGCTATCTCGCGTTCGTCGCGATTCACGGCACGACGCCGCTCCTGGAGGTCTCGGGCCATCCCGCGTTCTCCTTCAACGACTTGGCGGGCGCAGCAGTGCTCGGCATGTTGGCGGGTGGAGGTGCGCGCGTCTTCGCGTGGATGCTGCGACGGGCCAAGGAAATCTCCGGCCGACTCGCTGCGTGGGTGCGGGTCCCGGCCGCGGGCGTGAGCCTCGCCGGCATCTTCGTGCTCGCGCGTGCGCTGAGCGGGCACAACCTGACGACCGGACCCGGGTACGACACGATCCGCTGGGCCCTCCAACCGGGCCACAGTGTCTGGCTCGTCTGCGCGATCTTGGCGCTGCGCTGCATCGCGACGTCCACCACGGTCGCCGGCGGCGGCGTCGGCGGTCTGTTCATCCCTCTCGTCGTTGCCGGTGCACTCGCCGGCCGGATCGTCGGCGGTACCGCGCATGCCCTCGACACGTCGCTGTTCACCGTGATCGGGGTCGCCGCCTTCCTCGGTGCCGGCTACCGCGTCCCGCTCGCGGGCGTGATGTTCGTCGCGGAAGCGACCGGCAGACCGGGCTTCGTCGTGCCCGGCCTCATCGCGGCCGTCGTCGCGGAGCTGATGATGGGCCCCTCGTCGGTGACCACCTACCAGCGACCGGCCACGGAGCCCGAACCCGCGCCGATCGCTGCCGTCGCGGCCGACGGCGCCGGTCACCGCCGCGGCGAGCAGGCGATCTCCTCCTACACCCGCTCGCTCCTCCCAAGGAGGCACCCACGATGAAG
>DASQHW010000162.1:0-2167 GCA_035631895.1 Acidimicrobiia bacterium
ATCTTCGCGTTGATCGTGCAAGTCATCGGTGGCGTGAATGCCACCGCTCTGTTGTTCGCCGGCCTCGGGCCCGTGCTCTGGATCGTGTACGCATGGCTCGTCGCACGCGATGTCACCTTCCGCCGGGCGCTCTCGGTGACCGCGCGCACCGGTGTGTTGACGCTTCTCGCGTCGTTGTGGTGGATCGCCGGGCTGCGAATGCAAGCCGCGTACGGACTGGACATTCTCCGGTACACCGAAACGGTAGAGGCCGTCGCGCGCACATCGACGCCGAACGAGGTCTTGCGCGGCCTCGGTTACTGGTTCTTCTACGGGCAGGATCGTCTCGGTCCGTGGATCGAAGCCGCGACCACGTACACGCAGGTGCTCCGGGTCATCCTCGCGGGATACATCCTCGTCGCGCTTGCGCTGTTCGGCGCGGCGTTCGTCCGGTGGCGCCATCGCGTCTACTTCATCGCTGTGCTGACGATCGGCGTGGTGATCGCCGTCGGTGCCCATCCCTACAAGAGCCCGACGCCGCTCGGCCGGCTCTTCGAGTCGCTGGCGTCGAGCTCCACCGCTGCGCTCGCGATGCGGAGCACGGGCCGCGCCGTGCCGTTGGTCGTACTCGCGCTCGCGGTCTTTCTCGGTTTGGCGACGAACGTCGTCAGCGAACGGCTCCGCAAGCGTGGAGGCCGGGCGTACGCGCTCGCGGCTCCCGCGGTCGTTGTCGCCCTCCTCGCCGTCAACTTCCCCGCGCTGTACAACGGCAGCTACTACGGAAAGAACCTGCAGCGACCGGAGCAGATCCCGTCCTATTGGAAGCAGGCGATCGCGTCGCTCGGGAACAGCAGCGACAGCCGGGTGCTCGAGGCGCCGGGCTCCGACTTCGCGTCGTACCGCTGGGGCAATACCGTCGATCCGATCACGCCGGGCCTGACCGACCGGCCGTACGTCGCGCGTGAGCTGATCCCGTACGGCACCGCCGGGAGCGCCGACCTCCTGAACGCGCTCGACCGCCGCCTTCAGGAAGGTGTCGCCGATCCTCGCGGCATCGCGCCGTTGCTCCGCCGGATGGGTGTCGGTGACCTGCTCGCGCGCAACGACATCGAGTACGAGCGCTACGACCTCGTGCCGCCGCGGGAGCTCGCCCGCGTGCTGGCGGGAACGCCCGGTCTCGCTGCACTCCGGAGCTACGGGACGCCCGGTCGCGCCGTACCGGTCGGGGTGCAGGACGAGATCAGCCTGGCCGCGCCGCCCAACGACGCGTACCCGTCGCCCGTCGTCGTGTACGGGGTCAAGGATCCCGTCCCGATCGTGCGCGCCGAGTCGACCGATCACGCGTTGATGGTGAGCGGCGACGGAGAAGGTCTCGTCGACGTCGCCGACGTGGGCCTTCTCGACCAGGCAGGTGTGGTTCGGTACTCGGCGTCATACACGTCACCAGGTGCACTACGGGCCGCGACGAACCCCGGCGCGGTCCTCGTGATCACCGACAACAACCGCTTGCGTGCGCGTCGCTGGACGTCCGTGAAGGACAATGTCGGCTACACCGAGCAAGCGGGAGAGGCCGACCGCCCGCTCGACCTCGACAGCGGCGATGCGCGGCTGCCGTTGTTCCCGAACCAGCAGCCGAGCGCGTACACGACCACCGTCGACCTCGGCGTGCAGCGCGCCGTGGCGTCCGCCTACGGCAACACCATCACCTACACACCCGAGGATCGCGCCTCGCGGGCGCTCGACGGTGACCCGTACACGTCCTGGCGCGCGAACGCGTTCGGCGATGCCCGGGGACAACGCCTGCGCATCGACCTCGAGCGCCCGATCACCACGGATCACGTGAACCTCGTGCAACCGCTGACGGGTGGGCGCAACCGATGGATCACGAACATCGATCTGCGCCTCGACGGCGGTCCGGTGCTCCCGGTCACGCTCGATCCGTCGTCCCGGACGGTCGGCGGCCAAACGATTGCGTTCGGGCGGCACACCTTCCAGCGCCTCGAAGTGACGGTGAGACAGACGAGCGACCATGCGACGAACCTCTTCGGGAAGCTCGACGCCGTCGGCTTCGCCGAGATCCGGTTGCGCGACGAGCACAGCGCGCACGACGTCACGATGCAAGAAGTCGTGCAAATGCCCACCGATCTCCTGGACGCGCTCGGCCCGGATGCCGCTACCCATCCGATCA
>DASQHW010000163.1:0-9380 GCA_035631895.1 Acidimicrobiia bacterium
GCGCAACAGCACGACCGTCGCAGCCGGTGCGGCATCAACCAAGTTGCTCAACTCTCAGCTCGCCTTTCTCGTGCCGGGCGCGCAGCACCTTCTTGTCGAACTTCCCGACGGACGTCTTCGGAACCTCGTCGATGAAGGTCCAGCGCTCGGGCACCTGCCACTTCGCGACCTTGCTCCCGAGGTACTGCGCGAGCTCGTCGGGGCCGGTCGACGCTCCTGCCTTCCGAACCACGCACGCGAGCGGTCGTTCGTCCCAGCGCGGATCCGGCACACCGATCACGCTCGCCTCGATCACGTCGGGATGCGCCATCAGGTGATTCTCGAGCTCGACCGAGCTGATCCACTCGCCGCCGGATTTGATGACGTCCTTGGCGCGATCGGTCAGACGGACATAGCCCTTGGCATTGACGGCCCCGACGTCGCCGGTGCGCAGCCAGCCCTTGTCGAACTTCTCGGGCGCGGGATCGTTGTAGTAGCTCGCGGTGACCCACGGCCCCCGCACCTCGACCTCGCCGACCGCTTCGTCGTCCCAGGGAAGTGGATTGCCGCGGTCGTCGACGATGCGCAGCTCGACACCACCGACGACGCGGCCGGCGGTCGCGCGCCAGTCCATCTCGTCCGGTCCACCGATCTCGACACCGGCGGGCGGGTGCGCGACCGTCGCGATCGGCGACGTCTCGGTCATCCCCCATGCCTGGATGATCCGTACGCCGTAGCGCGATTCGAAGTTCTCCATCAGCGACCGTGGCAACGCGGATCCGCCGCAGATGATCATGCGCAGCGACGAGAGGTCGATCTCGTGGTTCTCGCCGTAGCGGTAGATGTCCGCCCAGATCGTCGGCACGGCACCCGACACCGTCGGCCGTAGCTCGGCCGTCATCCGCATCAGCGGCTCCGCCTGCAGGTATCGCTCGGGCATGAGCAGCGACGCGCCACTGAGGAACGCCGCGTACGGCAGCCCCCAGGCGTTGGCGTGGAACATCGGCACGATGGTGAGCACGCGGTCGCGTTCGGACAACCCGAGTGCGTTCGGTGTCGTGGCGACGAGCGAGTGCAAGAACGCAGAACGGTGCGAGTACGCAACACCCTTGGGGTTGCCGGTCGTGCCGGACGTGTAACACATCGCCGCTGCTTGCCGTTCGTCCACGTCCGGGTACTCGAAGCCCGGCTGCTCGGCGGCGAGCACATCGTGCCATCGCAACACGTTCACGGTGCCGAGCCCGGTCGCGTCGCCGTCACCGATCACGATGAAGTGCTCGACGGTCTTCAATTCTGCGGCAACCTTGGCGAGCACGGGAACGAGTGAGTCGTCGACGATGACGACCTTGTCCTCGGCGTGATTGATGACATACGAGAGCTGCTCGGCGAACAGGCGGATGTTGAGGGTGTGCAGGACCGCGCCCATTGCCGGGATCGCGAAGTACGCCGAGAGGTGCTCGGATGTGTTCCAGCAGAAGGTGCCGACCCGGTCGCCGGCCTGCACTCCCAGATTCGTGAGCGCGGCCGCCAGGCGGTCGGCGTCGTCGGCGACCTGCGCGTATGTCGCGCTGCGGCTGCCCTCGCCCGCCCAGGTGATGCACTCACTGTCGGCGTACACGCGTCGTCCGTGCCGCAGGATCGCTGCGATCGTGAGCGGGAACTCCTGCATCGTGCTCGGAGTCACGGTCACCTCCTCGTCCCCACACTGTTCGCTGCGCAGCGTAACGCCGTATCACCCCCGCCCGCGGCGAGCCCGCGCACCGAACATGCGCGGTTCACGGCCCTTCTCGGGCCGTTGGTCACGCAAGTTCGGGGTTACCAGCCGAGGATCGCGCCGATGATCAGCCCGAGCACGAACAGGCCGCCTGCGCGGCGCGTGACGAGGAAGGACATCGCAGCGAACCACAACGGCCACACCGGGTTCGGGATGGGCGACGTCTGCGGCTTCGGCTTCCCGTACGCCGCCATCGTCCGGCGGAGGACCGGGAACGCGAGCACGACCAGCAACGAGGCAACCGGCAGGACGCGCGCGATGACGAGCGCCACGACCGACACGTAGAAGCTCACGAACATGGCCTGGGTGAGGCGGCGCGCGGCCGATTCACCCATGAGCACCGGCAGCGTGTGCGTGCCGTCGGCAGCGTCCCACGGGATCTTGTCGATGTGCTTCCCCATCAACACCGTCGTGCACAGGAGTGCATACGGCAACGACGCGAGCACGACGGCACCGGGAATCGTGCCCGTCGCCGCGTAATACGTGCCGCCGACCATGAGCGGCCCCCACACGATGAGGACGGTCGGCTCCCCGAGACCGCGCTTCTTCAGCCCCAGCGGCGGCGCGGTGTACGCAGCCGAGAGGAGGAAGCCACCGAGCGCGAAGGCGACGATCGGCCACCCTCGTGCGACCGTGAGCACGATCATGATCGCGAGACAGATCGCGTTGACCACGAGCGCGCATGCCGCAAGACCCCTGCGCGTGATGACACCCGACAGCACGGGGTGCGGCGAGTACAGGTTGCGCGGGTAGTCCTCACGGTCGGTGCCGACGCCGTGGTCGAAGAGGTCGTTCATCAGGTTGTTCGCCATGTGCGCGCCGATGATGCCGGCGGACGCAAGCGCGAACCATCCCCACGAGACGTCGTCGCCCCGGTAGATCGCGAGCAGGCCCGCGACGGCAGCGGCGACGAGTGTCATCGGCAGCACGCCGGCGCGGGTGAGGTACAGCCACTTCGAGACGGGGTCGAGACGGCCCCGCGGCGGGTTGGTCGTCGCAAGGACGTAGCGCCAGTTCCGCAAGAGACGGCCTGGTGCTGCTCCCTCGAGCTTCTGACCTGCGGTGACATCGGCCATGCGCCGAAGCCTACGACGCGACGGCGGGAGGTGCGCCTGTCGCTCGTTTCGTGTCGCGCTCAGCCGCCGTAATTCATCCTCGTGTCCTCCATGCGGAGGACCGGCGTGTCCTCGTCCTTCAGGAACGCGGCGTTCACGATCTCGGCGAGGAAGAGCGTGTGGTTGCCGACCGGCACGGACTGCCGGACCTCGCACTCGACGAACGCCACCGATTGCGACAGCACCGGCGCACCGGTCACCGGGCCGTCGGTGTACGGGAAGCCGTTCATCGTCTGCGCACCGAGGTCGACGTCGACCGGCTTGGTGAACTTGCGCACGATCGCCCGATCCTCCCTGTCGACGAGGCACAAGCTGAAGACGCCGCCCGCCTCGATCAGCTCGTGCGTGACGGCAGAACGCTCGACACCGATGCCCAGCAACTTCGGATCGAACGACACCTGCGTCGCCCAGTTCAGCGTCATGCCGTTGCGACGACTTGCCTTGTCGGTGCTCCCCACGACATACAGGCCCGACGGCATCTTCCACAGCACCCGCCGCCGCAAGCGGTCGTACTCGTCTGCGTCGGCACCCTCGGGAAACGGCGGCACCGGACCTTCCTTCGTTGCCATCAGCGGAGGCTACGGCGCGCGCGTCTCGACGCAGGCATCCCCGGGATGCGGCGCAGTCATCGGAGACCGTTCTTCACGAGGGGAACCACCTCGTCACCGATGGCCGCGATCTGATCGCGCGCGGCGGCGACGGTGACGCCGGGAACGTGCACGCGCACATTCAGCGCATCGACACCTGCTGTGCCCAACGCGTGCATCAGCTTCTCGGCGACCTCCTCGGCCGAGTTGCCCGCCGCCATCTCGTTCGAGCCCCAGTTGCTCGTCGAACGCCCGGGCGCGTAGCTGCGGTAGACGTCCGTTTGACGATCGACCTGGGCTTGCGGCGGCGCCCCGACCCACGCGCGCCGGATGAGCACGCAGGGGCCCTGACCTCCCTCCGACCGGTACACGTCCACGAGATCTCGGACGCGAACCGGCGTCACGAGCGAGTCGAAGAGCAAGCCCGCGCCGGCGTGTGCAGCTCGGCGCGCGGCAGTGAGACTCGCGGCCGCGCTGAGCACGGGCACCGGCCTCGATGCGCACTGGGCGACCGCGGCATCCGCTGCGAGCGGACCGTCGGCGTCACCGCGCAGCGCCTTCGTCACCGTCTCGAGTGCCCGGCCGAAGCGCGCGGTCAGGTCGTCCATGGTCGTGCCCATCAATGCGAAGTCGACCGGGAGCGCACCGGCCGCGACGCCCAGACCGACACGTCCCGGGAACCGGGCCGCGAGCCAGGCAGTCTCCTCGGCGACGAGCACGGCCGGACGCAGCATCAGCACCAGCGGACACGGCGCGGCCCAGCCGGCCGGCATCGCTTCGAGCAGGAAACCCGCGAGCTGCAACGGGTTCGGCACGTATCCCGGGAAGCCGCCGTGATGTTCGCTGGTCATCACGCCGTCGAACCCGTGGGCGACCGCAAGTGACGCCTGCACGCGCAACTCGTCCAGGACCGCGGTGGCCTCGAGGCCTTCGTGCGGATAGCTGCGGAACGAGACCGAGCCGGCGGCGAACGGAGGAGTCACGGTCGGTCAGGTCCGCGTGTCCTGTATCCAATCGGGCATGTCGATCGGCGGATTCGGCATCTGTTCGGCGCCCTGCGCGGCCAGGAATCGCGCGTATCCGTCGGTGTCGGCCGCGAACGACCGCGGGTCGCCCATCATCACCTCGAACAGCGCGACACCTTCCGGCCCCGCGACGAAAGGACCGAACGTGTCACCCTGCTCGAGTGCGATGTGCGTGCCCTTGCGGCACAGGACATCGCCACACGTCATCTCACCGTCGAGGACGAACACCACGTGATGGCTGTGATGACCGTGCGGCTGCACGATCATTCCCGGGTCCCACTCTGCGTACAGCGAGAGGAAGGCAGGACAGAAGTCGAGCCACTTCTCGCGGACCGACATCGTCTGATCACCCCGGCGGATGCGCCGGACTTCCTGCCACGGCAGGCCCTCGAGGTTCGAGAAGCGCGGACTGTGCGCCATCACATCACCTTCCGTCGTGGTCGCCTCTGCCGATTCTTCCGACCATGGCATGATCGAGAGGATGAGCGCAGACGTCAACGTCGAGCAGGCCCGCGCGTGGAACGGGGACGAGGCTGACGCCTGGATCCGGAACGAGGAGCATCTCAACGCATCATCGCGCCGTCACACCGCACGACTGTTCGAGACGGTCGCCATCGCCGCGGGCGACACCGTGCTCGACATCGGCTGCGGCTGCGGCGAGACGACGCGAGAGGCGGCGCGCCGTGCGGCGTCGGGAAGCGCGCTGGGCGTAGACCTCTCGACGCGCATGATCGAGCGCGCACGCGAGCGCAGCCGTGCGGCCGGTATCACCAACGTGACGTTCATCCGGGCCGACGCGCAGGTGCATCCCTTCCCGCCCGAGCACTTCTCGCTCGCCATCAGCCGCTTCGGTGCGATGTTCTTCGAGGACCCGGTCGGCGCGTTCTCCAACATCCGGCGGTCACTCCGCGCCGGCGGCCGGCTCGGTCTGCTCGCGTGGCAAGAGCTGCGACGGAACGAATGGCTGTCGGCGATCCGGGACGCGCTCGCGGTCGGGCGCGACCTACCGGGCCCTCGCGTCGGTGCGCCGGGGCCGTTCGGGCTCGCGGACGCCGATGCGGCGCGGCACATCCTGGCGGAGGCGGGCTTCGTCGACATCGAGGTCACGGACGTCGCGGAACCGGTACAGCTCGGCGTCGACGCAGCTGACGGTTTCGAATTCGTCAGCACGCTCTCGATCACCAACGGGATGTTGCAAGGGCTCGACGAGGAGACCAGGGAACGCGCGCTCGACGGGCTGCGGGCGACCCTGACCGCGCACGAGACCGGTGAAGGAGTGCTCCTCGGCTCGCGTGCATGGCTGATCCGCGCCGTCAACCTGTGACGCCGGTGTGCGCGCTCGAGACGCCGGCGGGCCTCAGACGCGTTCGAGCACGACGACCGGGATCTGCCGCTTCGTCTTCTTCTGGTACTCGTCGAAGTTCGGCATCACATCCGCCTGCGCGCGATACAACCGCTCTCGCTCTTCACCCGTAGGCACGACCGCGCGAGCCTCGTACGTCTCCTCGGGGAGCTCGACGGTGACTTCCGGATGCGCGACGAGGTTGTGGTACCAGGCGGGGTGCGTCGGCGCACCGCCCTTGGACGCGATCACAACGAGGCGATCTCCGTCGCGCGTGTAGACGACCGGCGTCGTGCGGCGCGTCCCCGACTTCGCGCCGGTCGTCGTGAGCAAGACCAGCGGCGCACCGGCGAACATCCCGGTGACCTGGCCGCGGTTGTCACGAAATTCGTCCACGACGGCCTGGTTGTAGGCGCGAAAGTCACCGGCGAAGTCTTCAAGGTTCGGCATGCGAGCCGTTAACGTCCGGTTCGTGGCGGATATTCCGAAGGTCGCCGGCATCGACCTCACCGATCTGGATCTCTTCGCCAACGGCTTCCCGCACGACGTCTTCACCGAGCTGCGGCGCGCGGCCCCGGTCATGTGGCACGAGCCCACCGCTCACACGCCGGACGCGGAAGGCTTCTGGTCGGTGCACACGCACGCAGAGTGCATGGCGGTGGTGCACGATCCCGATTCGTACTCGTCCGAGACCGGTGGAACACGTCCCTACGGCGGCACCACGCTGAACGACCTACCCGTCGCGGGGCAGATGCTGAACATGATGGACGACCCGCGTCACCAGCGCGTGCGGCTGCTCGTCAGCAAGGGCCTGACGCCGCGAACCGTTGCGTGCCTCGAAGAGGACCTGCGACGGCGCGCCGCGACGCTCGTCGAGACGGCGCTGGCGAAAGGCGAGTGCGACTTCGTCAGCGAGGTGGCAGGCGAGCTGCCGATGCAGGCGATCTGCATCTTGCTCGGCATCCCGGAGCGGGATCGCCACCAGCTGTTCGAATGGATCGAGCACTCGTTCGACTTCAAGGGCAACCGGGAAGCGTTCGAAGCAACTGAAGATGTCGCCCGTGCAGCGACGTCGATGTTCACCTACGGCGCGGCGCTGATCGCGGCCAAACGCGCGCATCCCGCCGACGACATGCTGTCGGTCGTGTGTCACGCGCGGCTCGATGGGGAAGACCCGCCGGAGCTCACCGATGCCGAGCTTCAGTTCTTCTTCTCGCTGCTGTGGGCGGCGGGCGCCGACACGACCCGCAACGCGATCGCCGGTGCGATCGTCGCGATGATCCAATGCCCGGAGCAGCTGGCACTCATTCGTGACGACCGGTCGGTCCTGCCGACCGCGATCGAGGAGATCGTGCGATGGACGCATCCCGCGTCGTACAACCGCCGTACTGCAACCCGGTCGGTCGTGCTCGGCGGACGGACCGTCGAAGCCGGTGACAAAGTCGTGTTCTGGGAGGCGTCCGCGAATCGTGACGAGCTGGTGTTCGCCGATCCGTTCCGGTTCGACCTCCGCCGCGATCCCAATCCTCATCTCGGCTTCGGTCACGGCATTCACCACTGCCTCGGTGCGAGCCTGGCGCGCCTCGAGATTCGCGTCGTGCTCGACGAGCTGTTCGATCGTGTGCGGGACGTCGAGCTCACCGGCGACGTCGAGTGGACGCGCAGCAACAAGCACACCGGTATCCGGCGCCTGCCGCTGCGACTACACGCCCTCTAGGGCTTCTTGGTGCCCGGTCCCGAGTTCGGCGGCCTGGTGATCTGGCCCGGCTTGCCGGAGGAGGGCGGGGGCGCGGCGATCGGCGCGGCGGGAAGCGCAGGCACACCCTTGGCGAACGTCACCATGCGTTCATAGATGTCGTACACGCGTTGGCCGTACAGCGCGCCGGTCGCCCACGTGCCCCACAGGTCCCACCAGGTCTGCACCTTGCCGCGGAAGCCGAGCAGCAAGGTGCCCGGCAACAAGATCGGATCGGTGTAGTCGGCCTGCGGGAACTCGGGGTCGACATAGGCGCGCAATATCTGGAGCTGGGCGCGCACACCGGTTTGCGCATCGGAGAAGTTGTAGCCGTGCGTGCAGGAGTCGCACCACCCGATCCCTGCAAAGTTGTTGTCTGTTGGTGCGCTGCCGGGGTTCGCGAACCCCGCGGTCTCGAGGATCGACTGCGCGAACGCCACGTCGCCCCGTACTCCCGTGCGCGCGCCTTCGTCCAGGTACATCTGGGCAAGATCGCGCAGGGGCACGGTGATGCGGGGCTTGTACTTCTCGGACGTCACGAACGCCGCCATCTGGTTCGCGCTCAGGAGCGACGGTCCGAGAATCGGGCTCGACGCGCTCGTGGCCGCATCCTCGAACTTCTTGACGCCGACGAGACTGTCCGCGATGCGGTGTGCAGCGTCGTCGATCGCGTGTTTCACGTCGCCGAGACCCGACGTTGCTGCCAGCAACGTCGCGTTGGTGTGATCCCGGAGCCGGCTGATCTCCGCAACCTGCCCGTCGACACGCGCCTTCAGGTCGAGGTACTCCTGCAGCGCGTCGCGTTGGTTGCTGTCATAGGTGGAGATCATGTGAAGCTTGCTGGCGAGGTCCACCACCGAGCTCGTGTCGGTGAACGTCGAGATCGCGGCCGCCAAACCGGCCGAGTCCGCGTTCACGTACGCCTCCGCGGCTGCGACGCGCAGGTGCTCGCGGGTCGCGTCGAGCTGCCGGGCGGTCGCACGCGCGCGCGCCGTCAACTGCTTCAGCTGCCGCTGCGCGATCACGCTGTCGTGCTTGGCTTGTTCCGCGGCCCGGATGGCCGGTCCCAACTTCGCCTGCGCCGCGACGAGGTCCACCTTCGCCTTCGCCTGCGCCTGCATGAGCTGGAGCCCGAAGTCGGTGGGGAGCCCGAATGCCGGCGGAGGAGGCGGCTTGGTCGTGGTCGTCGTGGCCGGCACGGTGGTCGTCGTGGCCGGGCCCGTATCGTTCGGCGTGGCTGCCGCCGCGGTCAGGGTGCACAGCTGCGAGAAGGCAACGACCAACGTGAAGACGACCCGCCGCCCGCTCATGCCTATGCAGGTCGGCATCCTGCCACCGGAACTTCAGGTCTCCTTGCCCGCCCCCGGCGAAGAGCGTCGCCCGTCGGAGGGCGGGAGGGGTCAGCTGCGCGGCACCTGACTCCACGGGACATCCTTGTCGGCCCTCGGCTCGCCGGGCAACCCCAGCACCCGCTCGCCGAGGATGTTCTTCATGATGTTGGTTGTCCCACCTTCGATCGAATTGGCCTGTACGCGTAGAAACGCCTTCTGGGCGTTCGACAGGTCCATCGCGTTCCGGGGCCGCTCCTTCGTGTAGCCGCTCGGGTAGAGCAGCGCCTCGGGGCCCATCAGGTCCATGACGAAGCTCATGATCCGCTGGTTGAGTCCCGCCATGGCCAGCTTGCCGACCGAGCCCTCGGGCCCGGGCGTGCCCTTCGCCCGAAGTTGCGAGGCCCGCATGTTGGTGAGGCGGTTGACCTCGGCTTCGACCCACAGGCGCGTGAGGGTGTCCCGCGCGACCGCGTCACCGTGCCTTCCGTTGCG
>DASQHW010000164.1:0-13532 GCA_035631895.1 Acidimicrobiia bacterium
CAGGAGCTTCGGTCGTTCGGGGGACCACACGCAGTGTCTCGAGCTGGGTCTTGACCGCATTCTCGTGACGTGCGATGCGTCCAACCAGGCATCTCGGCGCATCATCGAAGCCAATGGCGGCGAGTATCACGACTCGGTCAACCTGGAGGACCGCCCGGTCGCCACATCGCGCTTCTGGATCGACGTGCGGGCGCAGTGCCGTTCGGCGGTGAACGATGTATCCGATGGTGAGCGTTGAGGCAGAATCCGTGTGCCGCGGGACGGGGGTGCCACCACCCGGGCCCTCGCCGTGCCATCAACATTGCTCGCTCTGTTGCTCCGGAGAACAGTGTTCGTGTGGGTGGCCCGCTCGGGAGTAAGTGAGGTGGGTGCGATCCGGATGCTGTCCGCGATCGACCTGCGCCGCAGGTGGTTGGCGACCATCGCGATCACGTTGCTGATCGGGACCGTCGGAGCGATCGTGATCGCGACCGTCGCAGGCGCCCGCCGAAGTGACACCGCGCTCCGCCGTTTCAACGACGCGAGTGGTTCGGCCAACGTCGAGGTCGAGGTGGGGACGCCTCCCCCGCAGCAACTCCGCGCATTCGAGACTGCGGTCGGGTCTCCGCCCGTGGGCCTGATTCATGCGTACGGAATGAGCCCGAGCGATCGCCCGAACGTCGCCATGGCAACGAGCGTCGACGGCACCTTCGGTACCGCGGTCGATCGACCCCGTGTCATTGCGGGCCGCCTTGCAGATCCGCGCGCGGCTGACGAGGCGACGATCAGCGAGTCACTCGCCCAGCAAACCGGAATCAAGCTGGGCAGCGTGCTGACGACAGTCTCGTTGACACCGGAGCAGGTCGCGAGCGGCGACTTCGTGCCGAAGGGACTGAGGCCCAGTTTTCGGGTAGTGGGCATCGTTCGGCGTCCGGGCGACCTGAGTGACCTTGCCGCGTCGGGCGGCATCATCACGTTGACGCCCGCGTTCGATCGTGCGTACCAGGGAAAGATCGCGCTCTTCACGCTCGACCTGCGGTTCCGAGTACAAGGGGGCGCGGTTGCCATTGCCCACGTCAAGGACGTCGCGCGACGGATGTTCGGATCGAGCAGATACTTCCGTGTCGACAATCCGGGCTCGGAGAACACCGGCGCGCAGAACGCGATCGACGTGCTGACCACGGCGCTATGGATCTTCGCGGTCGTCGCGGCGTCCGCTGCACTGTTCACAGTCGGTATGGTCGTCTTTCGGGAGCTTGCGCGATGGCGCGCGCAGCAGCCGGCCCTGCGATGGATAGGAATGACCCGGCTGGAACGTGTCGCCGCGACCGTGCCGCGCTCGCTGGTAATGGCGACGGGCGGTGCAGCCATCGCGGTCATCGGTGCGATCATCTTGTCACCCCTGTTTCCCTTCGGCATCGCTCGACGCGCGGACCCGGACCCGGGTGTCCACGCCTACTTGTTCGCGCTCGGCGTCGGTGCCGCAGGCATCCTGATCTTCGTGCTCGCTGTCGCGGCGGCAGCGGCCATCCGAGTCACAGGCGTCGGGATCGACCGGGCCTCCGGCTCCCAATCGATAGCGGACGCGTTCGGCCTGTCCAGGTTGCGCCCAACGGTGTCGAACGGCGTGCGTATGGCGCTCGATCCCGGCCGAGACGAGCGCGCGGTCCCCCTGCGCTCGGCCTTCGTCGGTGCCGCGGTCGGCGTGCTCGGCGTGACGGCGGTCCTGGTGTTCGCCGCGTCGTTGGGCAACCTCGCCCACACGCCGCGGCTCTACGGATGGACATGGGACGTGAAGGCGAGGGACCCGAGCACACCGGCACATTGCGACCGGAAGAGCCTCGACCTCGGTCGACAACCCGGCGTCGCGGACATTGCGGCGATCTGTTACCTCGGGTTCGAGATCGAGGGACGAGATACCGTCGTCTGGGGATTCACGCAAGTGCGCGGTTCGATCGAACCGACGATTGTGGCGGGACGGGAGCCGTCAGGCGACGACGAGATCGCGCTCGGGCTCGACACGACCAACGCGTTGCACAAACATCTCGGGGACACCGTACGGATCGGCAGTGGGAAGGCCGCGCGCGCGTTCCGGATCGTCGGGAGGGCCGTGTTCCCGCCGATGACGTACGGCGATGTGCAACATCTGGCCGACGGCGCGGCTGTGACAGGTGCCGGGTTCGCACGCATCGTGCCCACGGACAACGACGCGACAACCCGTTACGTCGTCGCGCGCGTTGCGCCCCGCGACCGGATGAACGTCGTACGGAGCGTTCGTGCGCTCCTGATCCGTCAAGGTAACGACCCCGAGATGGCTGCCGACGGCGTGAGCGGCCCGACACGTCCGCCGGAGATCGACCGGATACGGCACGTGGCGTGGTTCCTGCCGGCGCTCGCCGTGCTGATGTGCCTGCTCGCGTTGATCGCAGTCGCCCACGCGCTGATCGTCACGGCACGGCGGCGACGGCGCGAGCTCGCTGTGCTGAAAGCGATCGGCTTCACACCCGGTCAGGTCCGCACAACGCTGGCGTGGGAGGGGCCGACACTCGCGATCGTCGCAGTCGTGTTCGGAATACCGGTCGGCGTCATCGTCGGGCGGCTTGCGTGGTCTCTGGCAGCCCACAATCTCGGCGTGGCGACCACCGCCGCGTTTCCCGCGTGGGCACTTCCGGCGGTCGCCGCCGCAACACTCCTGCTCGTCAACGCCGTGGCGTCCTTGCCCGCGCGGGCTGCGGCGAGAACGCGCACCAGCGTCGCGCTCGCGGTCGAATGAAAGGCGAGCGGAGCCGGCGACATGCGGGATGGTGTGCCTGACACGGCACCCGACGGATCACCTGTCGAGCTGTACCTTGCGCTCTCGCCGGAGCCTGATCTGACCCGCGTTCGTTCGGTGCTTCATCCGAACTGGTCGGTCCTCGACCTCGGGTCGGGGCCTGGACGAATCGCGAATCCGCTCGCGGCCGAAGGTCATGAAGTGGTCGCCGTCGACAACTCCGCGGAGATGCTCTCGTTCGTCATCGGGGCAGAGCGCGTGTTGGATGACATCTGGACCCTGGACCTTGGTCGACGATTCGACACCGTGCTGGCGCTCAGTCATCTCGTCAACAGCCGCTCGCGCGAGCGGCGTCTCCAACTCCTTCGGACCTGCCGGCACCATGTGCGGGACGGCGGCGTGGTCCTCATCCAGCGGTATCCGCCTCGCTGGGTGCCGCTCGAAGGGGTTCGGCATCTGGGACGCGTCGCGATATGGCTCCACGAGATCGAGATGCTGGAGGACGGGTTTTCCGCGCAGGTGACCTACCGGGTCGGGAGCAACTCCTGGACACAGGCGTTTGATGCAGCGATTCTCGATGATGCGGAGCTCGACACGATGGTTGCGGAAGTTGGACTGTCGGTCGTCGACGCGCTCGACGACGATGGCGAGTGGGTGCTGCTCGGCGCCACGAGCGAGTGACGCATCACGGCGCCGATGACGTCGTCACACCACCTCGAGGGGAAGCCGCACGCGCCGGCGCGGAGCCGGGCGCACCCGCGAGACGGCGACACCGCGCAACCAGTGCGGGGCTGCGTCCGTGATGCGGACGTCGACCGTGTCACCCGGCCCGGTGCCCTCGAGTGGGGGGAAATGCGCGAGCTTGTTCTGACGCGTGCGGCCGGACCACACGTTCGCGTCCTTCTTCGACGGCCCTTCCACGAGCACCTGCTCGATGCAGCCGACGCGCGCCGCGTGCTTGCGCAGGCCGTTCCGCTCGACGACGTCGACAAGGCGCTGCATACGCTCCTTTGCCAGCTCCGGCGCGACGAACTGCTCGACCATCGTCGCCGCTTCTGTCCCCGGACGCGGCGAGAAGACGAACGTGTACGCCGCGTCGTACTCGGCTGCCCCCACGACCTCGAGGGTGCGTTCGAAGTCCGCGTCGGTCTCGCCCGGAAAGCCGACGATGATGTCGGTGGTGACTGCGAGGTCGTCGATCGCGGCACGCGCTGCGGCCAGCCGCTCGAGATAGCGCTCGGCGGTGTAGCCGCGGTGCATGCGCGCCAGCGTGCGATCGCTCCCCGCCTGGAGCGGCAGGTGCAGGTGCTCGCACACCGAGGAGCACTCCGCCATGGCAGCGATCGTCTCCGGGCGCAGGTCCTTGGGATGCGGCGACGTGAAGCGGATGCGGTCGATGCCCTCGACCGCATCGAGTGTGCGGAGCAGGTCCGCGAACTGCGGGCGATACTGCGCGGCACCAAGGTCACGGCCGTACGAGTTGACGTTCTGGCCGAGCAACGTGATCTCGACGACGCCGTCGGCCGCGAGCGCTGTCACCTCGCTCACGATGTCGCCCATCCGGCGCGACACTTCCTTGCCCCGGACTGCGGGCACGATGCAGAACGCGCAACTGTTGTCGCAGCCGATCTGGATCGTCACCCACGCCGCGTGATCGACTTCGCGGCGCGCCGGCAACGCGGACGGATACGCCTCGTGCTCCTCGAGGATCTCGACGATCGGCCCGTCGAGCGCCGCGCGGGCGAGCAGCGCAGGCGCGTGCGCCAGATTGTGCGTGCCGAACACCACGTCGACATGATCGGCACGCTCGCGCACGAGCTCGCGGTCCTTCTGCGCGAGGCACCCGCCGACCGCGATCTGGAGTCCGGGCCGGCGTTGTTTCAGCGCCTTCAGGTCCCCCAGGTGGCCGTAGAGCTTGTTGTCCGCGTTCTCGCGGATGCAGCACGTATTGAGCACGACGAGGTCGGCCGTCTCAATGTCATCGGTTGCTTCCATGCCCTCGGCCGCGAGCAAGCCACCGATCCGTTCGGAGTCGTGTTCGTTCATCTGGCACCCGTAGGTGCGGATGTAGAACCGGCGCGTCATGACGGCTCCAGTGTACGGGCGGCGCGCTCGACGCCCACCGCCCGTCACCTCGTCACACGACGCGACGCATCAGCCCCTCCGCACGAGCAGAAGACCTCAGGCGTCGACCTCGGCGTCCTCCTCGGCCTCGGCGGCCGGGAGATCGACATCGCCGATGCCGACCTCGACCTTGATCTTCTCGGAGATCTCCATCATCAGGTCGACGTTCTCGGCGAGGAAGCTCTTCACGTTCTCCCGGCCCTGCCCGAGCTGTTCGCCCTCGTAGGTGAACCAGGCGCCCGACTTCTTGACGATGCCGAGATCGACGCCGACATCGAGCAGCGAGCCCTCACGGCTGATGCCCTTGCCGTACATGATGTCGAACTCCGCTTGGCGGAACGGCGCTGCACACTTGTTCTTCGCCACCTTCACGCGCACCCGGTTTCCGACGACTTCCGGACCGTCCTTGATCGATTCGATCCGCCGGATGTCGAGCCGCACCGACGAGTAGAACTTCAATGCGCGCCCGCCCGGCGTCGTCTCGGGCGACCCGAACATCACGCCGATCTTCTCGCGCAGTTGGTTGATGAAGATCGCGATCGTGCGCGACTTGTTGAGGTTGCCGGTGAGCTTGCGGAGCGCCTGGCTCATCAGCCGGGCCTGCAAGCCCATGTGGCTGTCGCCCATCTCGCCTTCGATCTCGGCGCGTGGCACGAGTGCGGCCACCGAGTCGATCACCAGCACGTCGAGCGCACCCGAGCGGATCAGCATGTCGGCGATCTCGAGCGCCTGCTCGCCCGTGTCGGGCTGGCTGATCAGCAACTCGTCCACGTTCACGCCGATCGCCGCGGCGTACACCGGGTCCATCGCGTGCTCGGCGTCGATGTACGCACACACACCACCGTTGCGTTGCGCCTCGGCGACGACGTGTGTTGCCAGCGTCGACTTGCCCGACGACTCCGGCCCGAAGATCTCGACGATCCTTCCTCTCGGCAGGCCGCCGATCCCCAACGCGAGGTCGAGCGCGAGCGCGCCCGTGGGGACCGCCTCCACGCCCACGTTCCCGCGCTCCCCCAACTTCATGATCGAGCCCTTGCCGAACTGCTTGTCGATCTGGCCGATCGCCATCTCGAGTGCCTTCTCGCGGTCCACCGTGAACCCCTCTCTGGCCTGTGGCCTCGTTGTTCGGTCGGGGGAAGTCATGCGTGCCGTGACCCTAAGGAGGGGGTGTGACATCTACGCTGCGTGTGGCCGCTCGCCGGCACTCCGCCATACACGAGTGAATCACATGCGTGTGATGCAGCCTAGAGCGAACAGCTGTTCGGGGCAAGGACCCCGGCGCTGACGCGGCCGGAAGGACGGCACCGGGTCCGGACGTGCGCCCCGGTGCGGACAGCCGCACTACGCGGGCGGCGACAACGGCACGGATGCGACGCGTAGGTACTCGGCGCCGGTTCGTCGCAGGCGGCTCTCGTACAGGATCACCTCGTCCACCAGCCATGGCTCCCCGACCGTCGTCGCGTCGGCAGCGAGGGCCGCGCGCATGTCGGCGGGTGTCTTGTACCGCGCCAGCGTCAGGTGCGCGTGGTACGCACGCGCTTCGGGGACGTGGCCGAGCGGCGTCAGTCGCGTGCCCACCTCGGTCGCCAGCGCGCCGAAGAGATCGTCGCCTTGCGCGAGGCCGAGCCAGACGACACGCGCACGCTTCTTGCTCGGGAACGCACCGAGCCGGCCGAGGTGCGCGCGTGCCGCGGGCACCCGCAGGCCGGCCAGGGCCTCGGTGACCGCATCGACATCCGCACGGTTGCCGAGGAACTGCAGCGTCACGTGCCACTGGTCGCGCGTCGTGCGCCGGCCATCACCCAGATCGAGTGACGCGGACAGCGCGTCGACCGCGTCGAGCACGGCGTCGGGCGGCCGTATCGCAACGAACGCGCGCGTCACGGTGCGGCGCTCGCGGAAGACACGGCTCGTCGCCTTCAGGGTCGGCGTTCACGATCCGAGGGCATCGAGCCGTTGCCGCAACAGGTTGAGCAGCGAGATCGTCGAGAATTGCCGCAACCGCTCGCGGTCGCCGGGAAGGCGTGTGCTCACCGCCTCCGTCGGCACACCCGGGAGTGCCAGCGCGAACCACACCGTGCCCACCGCCACACCGTCTTGCTCGGTCGGTCCCGCGACACCGGTGACCGCGATCCCGACGTCGGCGCCCAGCGCGTCCCGCGCGCCTTCGGCCATCTGGCGCGCTGCCTCCTCGCTGACGACCACGGGTGCGTCGACGCCCAGCAATGTGCGCTTCACGTCCGTCGCGTAGCTGACGACCGCACCCCGAAAGACCTCGCTCGCGCCGGGCACGTTGACGATGCGGGCACCGATCAGGCCGCCGGTCAAGGATTCCGCGACGCCGAGCGTCCAACCACGGCCCCGCAGGCGCGTCAGCACCGCGTGCTCCATCGTCTCGTCGTCGGTACCGAATACGAGGTCGCCCAGGATCGCGCGCAATTCCTTCTCCTCGGCCTCGACGAGCGCGCGTGCCTCCTCCTCGGATGCCGCCTTGGCGGTGATGCGTACGACGAGCCCCTCGATGCCCCGGGCAAGGAACGCGATCGTCGGATTGCCACCGGCGGCGTCCAACGCCTCGAGCCGGTGCGCGACCATCTCGGCGAGCGCAGACTCCGACGTACCCCAGGTCTTCAACGAACGCGACACGATTGCCGCGGCTTCGCCGGAGCGGCGCAGCAGGTCGGGCAGGACGTGCTCCTGCACCATCAGCTGCATCTCGTACGGGACTCCGGGCACCGCGTACACGACCTTGTCGCCGGGGAGCTCGCACAACAACCCGGGCGCGGTGCCGATCGGGTTCGGGATCGCGCGCCCACCTTCGGGGATGTCGGCCTGGCGCAGGTTGTTCTGCGGCATGTCACGCAACCGCGAGCGGAACATCGTAGCGATGTGCTCGGCCAACTCCATCTGCCGCACCAGCGGCACACCCATCACCTCGGCGATCGCGTCCCGCGTGAGATCGTCCTGGGTCGGGCCGAGCCCTCCGCAGATCAGCACTGCGTCGGCTCTGCCAAGGAGGTCTCGCAGGGCGGCGACGATCCGCGCCTGGTTGTCGCCGACGACGCGGTGCTCGTAGGAGTCGATGCCCGACGCGGCGAGCTGCTCGCCGATCCATGCGCTGTTCGTGTCGACGATCTGGCCGAGCAGCAGCTCGGTCCCGATCGCCAGGACCTCACATCTCACGCGGCCGTCCCCTCGCACGCGCCGGCGTCGCGGGTCACGTGTCGGCCCGTTGCCAATCGATGTAACCGCGCCGGAGGATCTGCAGCCCGGACAAGACCGTGAGCGTGACTGCGATCGCGAGCACGAGCTGTTGGAAGCCGAGATCGTCCGCGGTCCACGGCAGCAGCACGAACCCAACTGCGCAGTACTGCGTGAACGCCTTGTACTTCCCGAGCCGCTGCGCGGGCAGCACGACTCCGCGCCGTCCGGCGATCGACCGGTACGCGGAGATGCCGAACTCCCGCGCCGCGATCAGCAAGACCGGCCACCAGGGAAACACACCCCGGTCCGCGAGCACTGCGAGGCCGCCGATCACGATGAGCTTGTCGGCAACCGGGTCGAGGAACGCGCCCGAGCGCGTTGCGCCGTCCCGCCGGGCAAGCCACCCGTCGACACTGTCGGTTGCGGTGATCGCGAACCACAGCGCCACCGTTCGCCAGCTCGAGCCCTCGTCGCGAATGAGCGCGAGCGTCGGTATGGCGACGAGGATCCGCGCGAGGGTGACGAAGTTCGCCGGAGTCGCGAGCGCACCCTGCCCGAAACGCTTCGCCGTTCGACTCGGCGGACGCGCCGCGGCCGCCGTCACGGGAGCACCTTCGCCTCGAGATCGGGGCCTTCGACGCCGCACACGGTCGCGTTCACGAGCGCGCCGGGACGCGCGAACACGTCGCCGACGAGCCGTACGACGCCGTCGATCTCGGGTGCCTCCCGATAGGTCCGGCCGATCAGCTGCCGCGCTCCCTCCGCGGAGGGTGGATCCATGCCATCGGCGCAGGCAAGATCGCCGCCGTCGCCCAGCCCGTCTACCAGCACCTCGACAGTCTCCCCCACGAGCGAGGCGCGCGCACCGGCCGTGATCGGGTCCTGTGCGTCGGCACACTCTCGCAAGCGCTCATGCACCAGCACGTCCGAGACCTCGCCCCCCATGGTCGCGGCCGGCGTGCCGTCCTCCTTCGAGAACGGGAAGAAGCCCGCCCAGTCGAGACGGACGTCGGCAAGGAACGCGAGCAGCATGTCGTGATCCGCCTCGGTCTCGCCCGGGAACCCGACGATGAACGACGACCGGAAGGCCGCGTGCGGTTCGTCTCGACGAATACGGTCGACGATCGCGCGGAACCGATCGCCGCTCCCCCAGCGTTTCATGCGGCGCAACAAGCCGGGCGAGGCGTGCTGCAGCGAGAGGTCGAAGTACGGCACGACGGACGGCAGCTCGAGCATCGTGGCAACGAGCGGGTCGCGCACTTCGGACGGGTAGAGGTACAGGAGCCGGATGCGCGCCAGGCCATGCCCGCGGAGCGCGTCGAGGCGCCGGAGCAGCGGCTCGAGGGCGCCGGGCTCACCGGTGTCACGGCCGTACCACGCGATGTCCTGGGCGACGAGCACGATCTCGGCGACGCCCTGCTCGACGAGGACGCGTGCCTCGGCTTCGATCGACTCGGGTGCACGTGATCGCTGCTTCCCGCGAAACGTGGGGATCGCACAGAACGCACACGCGCGATCGCACCCTTCGGCGATCTTCACGTACGCCCACGGCGTTGCCGACGGTCGCCGCGGCAGCTCGAGCAGGTCGCGTACGCCGGTGGGCTTGCGGCCCCGCAGAGCCACGCCCGCGAGCGATCCTTCACCGGCGAAGCCGACGACCGCGTCGGCCTCGGGCAGCGCACCGGCGAGCTCTTCGCCGTACCGCTCGGCCATGCAGCCGGTGAGCACGAGGCGCGCGCCGGGCTTGCGGGCGTCCGAGAGCGCGAGCGAGACGTCGATCGACTCCTGGCGGGCCGACTCGATGAACGCGCACGTGTTCACGACGACGAGATCGGCATCCTCGGGCGCGCTCGCGGCCGCCATGCCATCGGCGAGCAGCGATGCGACGACCTTCTCGGAATCGACGGCGTTCTTCGGGCAGCCGAGCGTCTCGACGTAGAAGCGTCGTCCGGACGATCGTTCGGTCGACATCGACAACATCGTACCGACGAGCAACCAGCACCCCGGCGGGCGCAGGCCCGCAGCGGGAGAAGCCGCGCCCCTCCTACACTTCCCGGCCGTGGCCGAAGCCGTCGTGTGGTGTCCGTCGTGCGGCGCGGAGTACCGCGTCGGTTCGACGACCTGTGCCGAGTGCCGAGTCGCGCTCGTCGACGAACGCCCGGAGCACCTCGACGATCTCGAGGAGCTCGACGACGAAGATGCCGGTGGTCTCGTCGAGCTCGGTGACTGGCCGAAGCTGCAGGCCCAGGTCTTGCGCCGGCGTCTCGAGACGGCGGGCGTCCCCGTGATGATCGAGTGGACCGGCGTCGCCGACGACCGGCGAGGTGTGCTGTTGGTGCCGGAGGACCAGCGCGCGTTCGGTGCGGCGGTCGTGAACGAGATCGACGTCGACGACGAAGTCTCCGACGACTCGCCCCACGCGTACGTCGCGCGCATCGAGGAGCACCTCTCCGCTGCGGCGGGACTCCTCGACGAGCTCCGCACGCGCCTCGACGCGTTGGAGGCCGACGGCCGCATATAGCCAGCGCGCATGTCAGGAAGTGTCACACCTCTTCGGAAATGTCACCTTTGCTCGGACAACTCGGTCCGAAGAGGCGACGGTGGGCACCACGCCCGCCGCGACCACCAGGAGGTGGCAGATGTACGACTTCGCGATCGTCGCGCTCCTTGCGCTCGCGACGCTGAAGCTCGTCGACTTCCTCACCGATGCCGTGCCGCAGCTGCGCAACCTGCAGACGCTGGCGACGCTCGTGATCGGCGTGGGGGCCGCCGTGCTGCTCGACTACTCGGTGTTCCGGGGGTTCGGCATCGCAATCCGCAACGACACCGTGGGCACGTGGGTGACGGGCTTCATCGTCGCCGGCATGACCGTCCCGTGGCGGGCGTTGTTCGCGTACCTCACGCACGACCGGGCCCGGATCGACGAGACCCTGGGTGAGCACGTGTCGAGCGTGCGCGCCGCGTAGCACGCCATGGACGTTTGGTCGGGGGGTGCTCATCGGCGAGCACTCCTCAACCAAACGGTTCCCGCACTTTGTTACTCCCGGGCGTGGAGCTCCTCGAGCTCCTCGGCGGACATCAGCACCGCCCTCGCCTTCGACCCCTCCGACGGGCCCACCACGCCCCGTCGTTCGAGCAGGTCCATGAGACGCCCCGCACGAGCGAACCCGACGCGAAGCTTGCGCTGCAGCATCGACGTCGAACCCAGCCCGCTCGTCACGACCAGCTCCATCGCCTCGCCGAGCAGCTCGTCGCCTTCGTCGTCGTCGGCACGTGATCGACCGCCGCCGGAGTCGTCGCCCTGGATGCCTTCGACGTAGTTCGGCTGGATCGCCTGCCGCCGCCAGTGCGCGACGACCTTGCGCACGCAGTCCTCGTCCACCCACGCTCCCTGGATGCGCTCGGCCCGGCTCGACGAGGCGGCGAGCATCAACATGTCGCCCTTGCCGATGAGCTTCTCCGCACCCTGCTGGTCGAGGATCACGCGTGAATCGGCCAGCGTGCTCACGCTGAACGCCAAGCGGCTCGGGATGTTCGCCTTGATGACGCCGGTGATCACGTCGACGGACGGCCGCTGCGTCGCGATCACGAGATGGATCCCCACGGCGCGCGCCATCTGCGCCAGCCGGCAGATGCTCGACTCGACGTCGCGTGCCGCGACCATCATGAGGTCGGAGAGCTCGTCGACGACCACGACGATGAACGGCAGCCGGTCGTAGGACTTGCCGGTGTCGGGGTCGGGGTCGTCGGGCGTCGGGAGGTCGCCCCGCTCGTACATCGCGTTGAACCCGGCGACGTCGCGCACCCCGACGTCGGCGAGGATGTCGTAGCGCATCTCCATCTCGCGCACCGCCCATTCGAGCGCGTTCGCCGCCTTCTTCGGGTTGGTGACGACCTCGGTGAGCAGGTGCGGCACCCCGTTGTACTGGTTGAGCTCCACTCGTTTGGGGTCCACCAGGATCAGGCGGACCTCGGCCGGCGTCGTACGCATCAGCAACGAGGTCACGATGCTGTTGATGCAGCTCGACTTGCCCGCGCCGGTCTGACCGGCGATGAGGACGTGCGGGAACGTCGTGAGGTTGGCGATCACCGAACGTCCGCCGATGTCGCGGCCCATCGCGACGTCGAGCGGGTGCTTCGCCTTCTTCGCCTCGGTCGACGAAAGGACGTCGCCGAGCGTGACGAGAGGACGCATCTTGTTCGGTACCTCGACGCCGATCGCGCTCCGGCCCGGGATCGGTGCCAGTATCCGTACGTCGTGGCTCGCCATCGCGTACGCGATCTCCTTGGCGAGCCCGGTGACGCGGTTGACCTTCACACCCGCGGCGAGCTCCAGCTCGTAGCGCGTGACCGTCGGCCCGACGGTTGCACCGATGAGGCGCGCGTCCACGCCGAACTCGCGCATCGTCGCTTCGAGCACGTCGCCACCTTGTTCGACCATGCGCGGGTCGACCTCGCGCGCCTCACTCCGCTTCAGGAGGTTGAGTGCGGGGAGCTTCCACGCGATTGCGGGCACCGCCTTGACGTGCTCGTCCTCCTCGAGCTCCTCGGCTTCGTCGTCGTCCTCGTACTCCTCGCCGTCCTCGTACTCGTCTTCCTCTTCCGCTTCCTCGTCGTACTCCTCGTACTCCTCTTCGGCGTACTCGCCCTCGTCTTCGTACTCCTCTTCGTCGTCAAGCTCTTCGGCAACGTCGTCATCTGCTTCCTCGACCGCGACCAGGTCGATCGTCGGCGCACCCTGGAACTGGTCGTAGGGAACCGGGCGCCGCGCCTCGGTGTCTGTCGTTGCCGTCGCGCGCAGGTCGTCCGCGAGCTCCGACGGCAGCGCGAGGACGGCGCGCACCTGACGCGCGGCGAATCGCGCGCCGGCGGCGCCCGCGTGCACGACCTGGTTGATGCCGGTGCCGATGACGAGCAGCACACCGATCACACCCGCGGCGACGAGCACGATGACCGCGCCGGTCGTGCCGAGACCGCTCCGCAATGGCACGCCGATCGCCGCGCCGAGGATGCCGCCCGCGCGGCGGGTGGGGCCCGCGGTGCGGTCGAGGTGCAGCAGACCGATGACGGTCGCGCACACCAGGGTCAGGCCCAGTCCGAGGCGCAGCCCACGACCCGAGCGGACGTCTTCGTCATCAAGGTCGGCGACGCGTGGCGCGAGCATCGAGCCCGCGGCGACGAGCAATCCCATCGGCACGAGCACCTTGCCCCGGCCGAGCAGCACGGCGAAGACGGTGTCGAGGCCGCGGCCTATCGGGCCGACGACATCCGAGAAGATCGCGAGGAAGCTGAGCAACCCCGCGACCACGAGCGCGATCGCGAGGATGTCCGCCCGGTGCCCCCCGAGCTGTTCCGAGAGCTCGTCACGCCACTGGGCCCGGACCCGGGAGGGCCGTCGTCGGGACCGCTTCTTGGCGCGCGAGGACTTCGACGTTCGGCGCGAAGCCATCAC
>DASQHW010000165.1:0-5955 GCA_035631895.1 Acidimicrobiia bacterium
GCGGCGATCGCACGGGCTTTCTCGACTGGGCGATGATCGGCCGCTCGCCGGGGTTGCGCGACGTTGCGTACGTCCTGTGCAACTCGATCCCGTCCGCCGTACGCGCCGAGCACGAACCGACGTGGATCGAGCGCTACTGCACGCGGTTGGGCGAGTCCGGGATCACGCTGTCGATCGACGATGCGTGGCAGCAGTACCGCCTCTTCGCGGTCTATTCGTGGGTCTCGGCGATGTCGACGGCCGGCATGGGGTCGAAATGGCAACCGCTGCACATCGGCCTCGGCGGTACCCGGCGCGCGACGGCGGCCTGCGCGCACCTCGAGTGCGTCGAACTGCTCGAGGAGCTCTTGGCAACATAAGGTGCTGCCCTACGACGAAAGGGGCCGGCCTGATGTCGGTGTACGACGTACCGCTGAAGTCACTCGACGGCGAGCCGGGCGTGCTCGCCGAGCAGAAGGGCAAGGTCGCGCTGCTCGTGAACGTCGCGTCGTTCTGCGGCCTCACACCGCAGTACGAAGGGTTGGAAGCGCTCTACGAGCGGTTCGGTGCCCAGGGTTTCTCCGTCGTCGGCATTCCGTGCAACCAGTTCGGCGCGCAGGAGCCCGGGACCGCCGACGAGATCAAGACCTTCTGCAGTACCTCGTACGGCGTGAAGTTCCCACTGACCGAAAAGGTCGAGGTGAACGGCGACAGCCGGCATCCCCTGTACGAACAGCTCACGGCGACCGCAGACGGCGAGGGTCACGCAGGCGACATCCGCTGGAACTTCGAGAAGTTCCTCGTGTCGCGCGAGGGTGAGGTCATCGCCCGCTTCTCACCGTTGGTCGAGCCCGCCAACGACGAGCTCGTCGGCGCTATCGAGAAGGCGCTGGCCGGCTGAGACGACGGCGGGCATCCTCACACGGCACGCGTGCCGCACAACCGGTGAGGTGGTCGTTCACCAGTCCGGCGGCTTGCATCGTCGCGTAGACGGTCGTGGGCCCGACGAAGCGGAAGCCGAGCCGGAGAAGCTCCTTCGACAACGCCTTGGACTCCTCGGTCTTGGCCGGGATGTCGGCAAACACGCGCGGAGCACGCCTGCGGCCCCGTGGTTCGAACGACCAGCACAACGCGGCCAGCGCCCCATGATGCTCACGCACCTCCACGATGGCCCGGGCATTCGCGATCGCGGCTTCGATCTTGCCGCGGTGGCGGACGATGCCCGCATCGCCGAGGAGCCGCGTGACGTCGCGGGCGCCGAAACGGGCGACCTTCTCGGCATCGAATCCTGCGAACGCTCGCCGGAAGGCTTCCCGCTTACGCAGGATCGTGAGCCATGACAGGCCCGCCTGGAAGCCCTCGAGGCAGAGCTTCTCGTACAGGCGCGTGTCGTCGACGACCGGCCGTCCCCATTCATTGTCGTGGTACGGCACATAGTCGGGCGTGCTCGCGCCCCACGCACACCGGCGCACACCGTCGGGGCCGGTCACGACATCACTCACGATCACGACACTAGGGTCGCCGCGATGCTGCTCGAGAAGTTCCGCCTCGACGGAAGAGTTGCGATCGTCACCGGCGCCGGGAAGGGCATCGGCGCCGCGTGCGCACGCGCACTGGCGGAGGCCGGCGCGGACATCGTGTGTGCGGCGCGAACCGTCGCGGACATCGAGGGCGTTGCCTCGGACGTGCGCGCGCTCGGGCGCCGCGCGATCGCGGTCCCGACCGACGTGACGGTGACAGACGAGCTCTCGGATCTCGTCGACCGCACGATCGCCGAGATGGGGCACGTCGACATCCTGGTGAACAACGCCGGCGGCTGGCTCCCACGCCCGCTGATGGAGACGAGTGAACGGTCGTTCGAGGCCGCGCTCAGGTTCAACGTCACCTCCGCGTTCCTGCTGACCAAGCTGGTCGTCCCGCACATGGTGGCCGCGGGCGAGGGCAGCATCGTCAACATCTCGTCGCGCTCGGCGAGCATGGTGCAGCCCTGCTTCACGGCGTACGCGACCGCGAAGGCGGCACTCTCGATGATGACCCGGGCGATGGCTCCCGAGCTCGCCCCGAAGGTGCGCGTGAACGCAATCGAAGTGGGCGGGGTCGAGACCGAGGCGCTCGCGCACGTGCTGACGGACGCGACGGTACGCGCGCAGCTCGAGGGCAACACGCCGATGCGGCGCGTCGGCCGTCCCGAAGACATCGCGGCCGCGGTCGTCTACCTCGCCTCGCCCGCGTCGTCCTATGTCACCGGCAAGATCCTCGAGGTCGACGGCGGCGTCGAAGCCCCCGCCTTCACGATCCCCTTCGAACCGTTGTAGATCACGTTTGCTAACGGAACGGACACCTGACGGGCCCTTCCGTTGCAATCAGTGCGTGGCGCGGCCGGCGATGAGCGGGAGGTCGAGGTACGTCTTGATGCCGGGCTCGGCTTCGCAGACGTAGGGAATCGCGTTCACGCAGTGCATCGCGGGCCCGGTGAGGCCGATCTCGGGATGCTCACCGATGACCGGTGGGTGGAGTCCGTGGAACGTGCACGACACCGGTGGGTCGGCATCGAAGGCGACCTCGAACCGCTGCTCCCCGAGCTTCCACGGCGGGTCGAGGTGCGCGTCACCCATGAGCCAGTTCACGCGCACGGTGATCACGGGCACGCCGTCGACCGTGCCTTCCCACGTGAACCGCTGCGCGGCGACCGTGCCCTTGTCGATCCTTCCGACGGGCGTGTCGAAAGGCTCGGTCGCCACCGCCATCTCGTGTTTCGTGCGGCGGTCCGGGTCCAGCGAGAAGCCGAGCACGTCGGCCAGCATGTCGATCGACTGCATGAACCCGTGTCCGAGCACGTCGACCATCGGGCTCTTGGCCGCTTCTTCGGGCGGCTTGCCGAAGAGCATCACCTCGCGCACCACCATCTCGGTCGGATAGTTCCGGATATCCGAGAACTCCTCCGCGCGCACGTGGCGCACGTCCCGACACAGGGCCGACAACATCAGCGGGAACCGCTCCGTGATGCCGCCCGGGTTGATCCCCGTGCCGTGCAGCGTGGCGTCGCCCTGTATGCAGGCCGCTTGGAGCGCGGCGACACCGGGCGTGTCACCCGGATAGATCCACCCGACCGGCGTCACGACGTTCTTGCCGGATTCGAGCAGGCGGATGACATCCCGGGTGGAGGCGAGCACCGGCGCGTAGACGACGGCGTCCGCTTCGAGCGCGCAGATCTCTTCGAGGCTGTTGGTGGCGCGGACGCCGATCGGGCCGGCACCGCTCAGCTCACCGACGTCGCGGCCGACCTTTTCCTCGCTGTGCACCCACGCGCCGACGAGCTCGAGCTGGGGGTGCGCGATCACGCCTTTGATCGCTTCCTTGCCGACGAGGCCGGTTGCCCACTGGATCACGCGGTACGTCATGCAATGATTCTTGCTCATGGTTCGTGACTGGCACGAGTGGCACCGCGCGTACGACAGGCCAGGGAGCCCGCTGGCACAGCGCCTCGAGATCGTGCAGCAGTGCATCAGGGACGCGCTCGACGCGACGCCGCCGGGCCCGATCGCCGTCATGAGCATGTGCGCCGGAGAGGCGCGCGACCTTGCCGGCGCCCTCGAAGGGCACGCGCGCGCCCGTGACGTACACGGGATACTCGTCGAGCTCGACCCCGAGCTCGCGCGGCGCGCCGAGGAGAATGTCGGACCGGCCGTGGACGTGATCGTGGGAGACGCGGGGATGTCGACTGCGTACGAAGACGCCGCCCCCGCGGACCTCGTGCTCGTGTGCGGCGTGTTCGGCAACATCACCGATGCCGATATGGAACGCACGGTGCGACAGCTGCCGATGCTCTGCGCGCCGGGTGCACACGTCGTCTGGACCCGCCACCGGAGACCGCCGGACGTCACGCCGGCAGTACGGGCGTGGCTCGCCGAGCAGGGTTTCGAGGAGGTTGCGTTCGTCGCACCGGATGATTCCGCCTTCGGCATCGGCATGCATCGGTTCGCAGGTTCGCCATTGCCGTTCCGGCCGCACGTCCGCATGTTCGACTTCGTCGGTTACGGCATGCTCGGCGAGGTCTGCCGCACCTGCGGCTTCTCCTACGACGTCACGCGAGCGGAGATCCTCCCGTGGCTGCGCTCCGATGCCCGTGCATTCGCCGATCGGCTGCGTGAGATCGACGCCGTCGATGTCCGGCGACGCCCGGCGCCCGGGGTCTGGTCTCCGCTCGAGTACGCATGCCACGTGCGCGACGTTCTTCAGGTGCAACGCGATCGAATCGTGCAGGCACAGCACGAGGACGAACCGCACTTCGCGCCGATGCGGCGGGACGAGCGCGTCGTGGAGAACAGGTACAACGAGCAAGAGCCCGATGTCGTGGCGACCGAGTTGCTCACGGCGGCGGACGCACTCGCCGGGACGTTGGAGACGCTCGACGACGCGGGTTGGTCGCGACGTGGTGTGTACAACTATCCGGAACCGGAGCTTCGCACGGTGGAGTGGATCGCAATCCACACCGTGCACGAGCTCCTACATCACCGCGTGGACATCGGCACCTTGGCGTAGCCCCGCACGGTGCTCGTGTGCACCATCTCGCATCGAGAGCGGTCGACGGTCCAGTTCGGGAAGCGGCGCAATGTCTCCTCGAGCGCAATCTTGCCTTCGAGACGGGCCAGCGCCGCACCCAGGCAGAAGTGGATGCCGTAACCGAACGCGACATGCCGTGCGATCCCGCGCTCGACGTCGATCGCGTCCGGGTCGGCGAACATCCTGTGGTCGCGGTTGGCGGCACCGGTGAGGAGCGCGACCTTCGAGCTCTTCGGGATCACCGTGTCGTGAAGCGCAACCTCGGCGGTCGTCCAGCGTCCCTGGATCGGCGACGGTGCCTCCCAACGGAGGATCTCCTCGACCGCGTTCGGCACCAGTGACGGGTTGTCGACGAGCTTGCGGCGCTGGTCGGGGAACTGGTCGAGACCCGTCGCCGCCCAGCCGAGGAAGCGCGCGACGGTCTCGTTCCCGGCCGCGGAGAGCAACCCGTAGAACGCATGCAGCTCGTCGTCGGTCAGATGACGTGTGGACCCGTCGGCGTCTTCGAGCTCGGCCGCGATCAACTCGCTCATGATGTCGTCGCGGGGATGCTTGCGCCGTTCGTCGATATGCGCCTGCCAGTAGTCGTGCACCTGGTCGCGGATCGCGCTGGCGCGCGCACCGAACATCTCACCCGGCTCGATGTGCAGCGTCTCGTCGCTCCATTCGCGGAGCTGCGCCTCGTCCTCCCGCGGCGCGCCGAGAAGCGCCGAGATGACCATGACCGGGAGCCGGGCGCCGAAGTCCGCGACGTAGTCGAGCTCACCGGTGTCGACGAACGGGTCGAGGAAGCCGGCCGCGAGCTCGCGGACGCGCGGCTCGAGCGCGGACATGTGCCGAGGCGTGAACGCCCGCGCGACGAGCTTGCGATAACGCGTGTGCTGCGGCGGGTCCATGAAGATCATCAGGGCCTGCTCGAACTCACCCGGCTCCTCGGTCATCATCTCGAGGACGGTCGTGTGCGCCGAGCTGAACCGAACGGGGTCGATGTGCGCCGCGAGCACGTCGTCGAACCGGCTCAAGGCGTAGAAGCCGTGCTTTTCGTTGTAATAGACCGGCGCCTCGTCACGCAGCCGTTTCCACACGGGATGCGGGTTGGCATCGATCGTATAGTCGTAGGGGTCGTAGACGAGGTCCACGGTTGCCATCGATGCCGACGGTAGCCCTGAACGGAATCTGGCGTGAAGTCTCGGAGGTTCACGAATGGACGGACGTGGAGAGCAGGTCGCGGCACCACGCTGGCGAGGTGTGAATCACCTGGCGCTCGTGACGGCCGACATGGACGACACGGTGCGCTTCTACGTGGGCGTGCTCGGCGCCCGGCTCGTTGCAACGATCGGCACGCCGACGTTTCGGCACTACTTCTTCGAGATCGGCGACGGGAACTCCGTCGCATTCTTCGAGTACCAGGGT
>DASQHW010000166.1:0-8010 GCA_035631895.1 Acidimicrobiia bacterium
TCTTCTGGCCGCGCCAGAAGTACTCCTCGGAGGAAGAGATGGAGGAGTACGCCGACCGCCTCCGCGGGGCGATCGGCGGTTGACAAGCGACGGTTGTAATGATGTAATCAATGGATGCGTGGAAGCATCGACATCTCGGCACTGGCGGGCTGGTTCGCCGGCCGGCTTCCGGACGACTGGTTCAGGGGTGCACCCGAGGTGCGCACGGATCGTGAGGAGATCCTCGTCGTCGGCACGCTCGCCGAGCCGGAGTATCCCGACGGGGCGGACGAGCCGGCGCGTGCCGCCGCCCGCCGCGCAAGGATCCAGCGGTTCCGCGAGGACACGCGCGATCAGCGCATGAAGATCGCGGACGAAGCCGAGCATCGCACCGGCCGGAAGGTTGCCTGGGGCGCGCGCTGCGGCGACGAAGAACGCATCTTCACGAGCCTGGCCGTGCCGGTGATGACGCGTTTGCGTATGCCGGAGCGTCAAGTGCTCGACACGCTGGTCGGCGCCGGTGTCGCGCGCAGCCGCTCGGATGCGCTCGCTTGGTGCGTCCGCCTGGTACGCGACCACGAGGGCGACTGGATCGACCAGTTGCGTGACGCCCTCGTCGCGGTCGAAGAGGCCCGCAACTCGGGGCCGAGCCCGGGTTCCTAGTGCCGTCAGGCTCAGGAATCGGCGATTGACGCGCGTGATGCCGCGTAGACGTGCCAGCGGTCGGGAACGCCATTGAGCTCGTGTTCGCCTCGGTCCGAAAAGCTGAGTCCGAAACCGGCGACGAGGTCGCGCACCGTCCGGCAAAGGACGGCGTCAGCTGAGCACGCGCTTCTTGAAACCGTCGATGCCGAGCTTCAAGAAGATGGCAGTTGCGGCGAGCAACGCGCCGTACACGGCGACCGCCGGCATGTGCGGCACGCCTTTGGTGAGCGACATGCGCATCCCCTCGCTCATGTACACGAGCGGGTTGAGGAGCACCGCCCACTTCAGCCATGCCAACGGCGCCAGGCTCTTCCACGGGTAGTACACCGCGCCGAGAAACGTCATCGGGATCACGAGCAGGCTGAAGATCAACGGCACCTGTCGCGGCTCGACTCGAGTGCCGATCGTCAAGCCGAGCGCGGCGCTCATCGCGGCCGCGAGCGGCAACAGCGTGACCAGGTAGAGCCAGTGCACTCTGAGGTGCACGGGCGTCGAGGGGATGAGCGCCGCGAGCGGAAACACGACGAGCGCCGCGATCATCGCTTGGATCCCGCCCGAGGCGACCTTCTCCATCGCCACCGCCCAGACCGGCATCGGTGCCAGCACGCGGTCCTCGATCTCGCGGGTGTATCCGAAGTCCTGCACGAGTGGGAGCGCCACCGCTTGTACGCCTTGGAAGATCATCGCACTCGCGATCACGCCGCCGACGAGCAAGGTCGAGAACCCGGCAGCGTTGCGGCTTCCTCCGATCGCCTGACCGATCTTCGGGAACACGTACGTGAAGACGAAGATGAGCAAGAGCGGCTGCATGACCGTGCGACCCAGGAACATCGCGATCTCCTTGCGGAGAACGGCCAGGTCGCGAAGCAACAGTGCGAAGAACGCGTTCCGCGACGACGCGCGAGAGGTACGAACCGTGACCGTGCTCATTCGCGCAGCTCCCTTCCGGTGAGACCGATGAACACGGTCTCGAGCGTCGTCTCGGTGATGCCGACGTCCTGCACCTCGAACCCTGCTTGCTCGGCACGAGTGATGAGCTGGGGAAGCGTCGCTCCGCCGGCCTTCGCGTAGACGAAGACGGTGTCGTCGACGACGCGAGCGCGGTCGACGCCCGGGAGCTCTTCCAGCGTCCGCGCGAGCGCAGCCAAGTCACCCGACGCGTGAATCCGTACCTCTGTGTCGGCGCCCGTCGATCTCTTCAGGGCTGCGGGAGTGTCGAGCGCGAGCAACCGGCCGTGGTCGATGATCGCGACGCGCCGGCACAGCTGATCTGCTTCCTCCATGTAATGCGTGGTGAGCACGATCGTCTGCCCGTTCCGGTGCAGCTCGCCGATGACGTCCCACAGCGCCAGGCGACTCTGCGGGTCGAGGCCGGAGGTCGGCTCGTCGAGGAACAGCACGTCGGGGACGTGCATGATCGCCCGCGCCACCATCAGGCGTTGGGCCATGCCTCCCGAGAGCTCGGCGACATTGGCACGCGCCCGGTCCGCGAGCCGGAACTGCTCGAGCAGCTCGGCAGTGCGCGCCCTTGCGTCGCGCGCGGTCATCCCGAAGTAGCGACCGTGGAAGTACAGGTTCTCGGCGACGTCGAGCGCCCGGTCGAGCGTGTTGGTCTGGGGCACCACGCCGATGACCTGCTTGACGGTCGCGGGATGCGTCACCGCGTCGATCCCGCCGACGGTGGCGCGCCCCGACGTCGGGATGACTCGTGTCGTCAGCATCCCGACCGTGGTGGTCTTGCCGGCGCCGTTCGGGCCGAGCAGCCCGAAGATCTCGCCGCGCCGGACACGTAGGTTCAGGTCGTCGACCGCACGAACTCCGCCGCCCCGGCCGTGGAACACCTTCGTGAGACCTTCGGTCACGATGACGTCGTCGTCGACGCCAGCGCGAGCCTCGTCTCGCAGCGCGTCGATTGCCATGACGTCTCCTTTCGGAGGCGTGATCCTAGGACGGCAAAAGTTGGGCGATCGCCCGTGCGGGAGTGTCCCTCTTGGCCTTCGTCACATCTTGTGGCAGCAAGACCACACGCGCCTCACGGTAGTGCGAGAACGCGCGACGATGACGGCGATGACAACGGGTTCCAATCCCGCGGGACGGGTCGGTGCGCACAGACCAGGCCTGTTGACGCTCGGTCCGGACTGGGTATCCTCACCGCCAATGTCCGGGGGGATTCGTATCGTGTTCAACGGCGTCCGCGGTTCGACGCCGTGCGCAGGCAGCGCGTACGAGCGGTACGGCGGGAACTCGTCGAGCGTCGCACTGGAAGCGGACGGCTCGCCGCCGATCCTGTTCGACATGGGAACGGGCCTGCGTCCGTACGGGTTGCGTTGTCACGACGAGTTCCACGGGTCCATCCTGCTCTCGCACTTGCACTGGGACCACGTGCAGGGCATTCCGTTCTTCACGCCGCTGCATCGCGAAGGCTCGACCGTCGACATCTACGGCCCGCGTCAGCCGCAGGCCCGGCTCGGTGAGGTCTTCACCGAGATGATGCGGCCGCCGTTCTTCCCGATCACGCCCGCGCAGCTCGCCGGCGACATCCGGTTCCACGACACCGGCGACGACGACTTTCCGGTCGGGTTCGCCAAGGTGCGATCGCGCTGGGTTCGTCACGTCGGTCCGACGCTCGGGTTCCGTGTGGACTGGAACGGCGTATCCGTCGCGTACATCCCCGACCACGGGCCGGGGTGCAGTCCCGACGACCCCGACGACTACGTGCCGCACGAGCTCCTCGAGTTGTGCGACGGTGTGGACCTGTTGATCCATGACGCCCAGCACACCCACGACGAGTACGGGCCGAAGCGTCATTGGGGTCACTGCACGATCGAGTACGCGGTGCACGTCGCCCGTGAGTCCGGCGTGCACCGGCTTGCGCTCTTCCACCACGACCCCGTGCACAACGACGACGACCTCGATGTGATCCTCCGGGACGCCCAGGATCACGCGTGCCACATGAACGCGCCGGAAGTGGTTGCCGCGTACGAAGGGTTGGAGCTCGCGCTCTCGCCCGCCGTACCGAGAGCCTGATGACGTCGTCGCAGCTGCGCGTCCTCCCCCCCGACCCTGCAACGTTCCGCACAGTGCTCGGTCATTTCGCCACCGGCGTCACGGCGATCACCGCAGTAGACGGCGAAGAGCCCGTCGGTATGGCGTGCAACTCCTTCACCTCCGTGTCGCTCGAGCCTGCGCTCGTGCTCTTCTGCGCAGCCAAGGCGTCGACGACCTGGCCGCGGATCCAGGCCGCCGGGAAGTGGGCGGCGAACATCCTTGCCGAGGACGGCGAAGAGATGTGTCGCCTGTTCGCGCAGCGCGGCATCGATCGTTTCGCACACATCAGCTACACGCTCGGCCGGACCGGCTCGCCGATCCTGCGGGACGCGCTCGCATTCGTGGATTGCGAGACCACCGGCGAATACGACGCCGGCGATCACGTGATCGTCGTGGGTCGTGTCATCGAGCTCGGTTACGCGTCGGACGCCAAGCCGCTGATCTTCTACCGCGGCGGATACGGCCGGTTCGAGATCTAGCCGGCGGCCCTGGCTGCACCGCTCGCGCGCCTGGCTCTCAACGCGCCGTGAACCGTCGTAACTCGTCGCCGAGATGGATCCGGGTCGTCGCGGCAAGGATCGTGACCATCGCCGCCGTGATCACGACGAGCCAACCGAGCGGCGCAACTCCGAGGCCGAACCCGAGCAGCGCGATCGTGCACAAAGCGGCGACGAGGGCGTCCTGACGGCGGATCGTGTGCCGGTCGACGACTGTGGCATTCGCCCGGAGCCGTGGCGCGAGGAGCCGTGCGAACGCGACATGGAACGGATTTGCGCCGGGGCCTGCCGCAGCACCCAGCAGGAGCACGAGGTCGAGCACCAGAACGACGAGCGGGACGCCGAAGACGAACGCGGCGAGCAACAGGACGCCGATCGAGCCCTGCACCAGCCGGTCGGCGCGCTCGTCGACGCCTCCGACCGGCGAGGGATCCACCGCTGCACGCTATTCCGTGGGTGCCGGTGCCGGGCCTCCCGGCGACGAAGATCACATGTTCTCAAGGTGTCGCTCCGGGCGTCCGACCGTTGAGCCATGAATGACGTGAATCGACCGCGTCCGGACGCGGTCGCCAAAGCCCTCGACAGGCTCTTGTGCGCGCATTCACATACGCGGGTCGCAGCGATCGACGCACACGGCCTCTTCGTGCCGGTGCCGGAAACGCTCGATCTCGGCGACACCGCTGTGCTGTCGGCGCGATCGATGCTCGACGTCGTCGAACCGGCAAACCGGGTCGTGGGGATCGACGCCTGGGACCGCGTACGTGCGCAAGGTGCGGCCCAGGCGACGATTTCCTTGCGTGGCGGTCAGCACGCGCAGCTCTACTTCTTCGACGTGCGGCCGGAACACGGGGTGCTCGTGGGTGTCGTCGTCGCCGACTCCGACGTCGACCTCTTCACGAACACGGCGACGACAGAGGTCGTCCCTCGCCTCTCTGTGCAGCGTAAGAATGACGTGGCGGTGTTCGTGGATGTCGACGACGCCACGACCAAGATGCTCGGCTGGTCACGTGCCGAGATGGTCGGGAAGCCATCACTGGAATTCGTCCACCCCGACGACCAGAACCGCGCCATCGAGAGCTGGATGGACATGCTCGCGGCCCCGGGGAGTGCGCTGCGGACTCGATTGCGGTATCGCCACGCCGACGGACGCTTCGTGTGGCTCGAGCTCACGAACCACAACCTGCTCGCAGAACCTCGGCAGGCGTGTGTCGTCACAGAGGCACTCGACGTCGGCGACGAGATGGCCGCACACGAGGCCGTCCGAGCGAACGAGCGACTCCTACGGCGCGTGGCCGAGACGATCCCTCTCGGACTCCTCCACCTCGACCGGCAGGGCATTGTCGTATACGGCAACGAGCGCATCCACGACGTGCTGGGAGCGCCGAAACCGCTCGCCGACGCTGATCCGTTCTCGAGCGTGACGACGTTCGACCGGAGCCGACTCGACGATGCCCTGCACGAGTTGATGCGCGACGGCGTCGATCGAGACCTCGAGGTTGTCGTCGAGAGCCGCCGCCACTCCGATCGACGCCTGTGTCACGTTCGGTTGAGCGCGTTGACCAACGACGACGCGATCGTCAGCGGCGCCATCGTGTGCGTCGAGGACGTGACCGAACGCGCCCACGCCAGGGCGGAGCTCGAGAACCGGGCCACATACGACGCGTTGACCGGATGTCTGAATCGCGTGTCGATCCTGGGCCGCCTTCGTGCCCTCGTGGAAGCGGGTTCGAAGGTCGGCGCCGTGTTCGTGGATCTCGACGATTTCAAAGGGGTCAACGACCAATGCGGTCACGCCACCGGCGACGCGGTGCTCGTCGAGGTCTCCGGGCGGGTGCGGGAATGTGTCCGAGAGAGCGACGTCGTCGGTCGGCTCGGAGGCGACGAGTTCGTGGTGTTGTGCCCGGCCGTCGAGACCGACGAGGCCGTGTTCGAAGTGGCGATGCGGATCTCGAACGCGCTCGCGGTGCCGATCGCGTGTGACGAGGGACCGTTCACGATGCAGGCGAGCATCGGCGTCGCCATCACGGACGACCCGGCTGCCGCCCCGGAATCGTTGATCGCAAACGCCGACGCCGCGATGTACGTCTCGAAACGCAACGGCGACGGTCGACCCGTCTCCTACGTGCACATCTGCGCCTAGCCGCGGCGGTCGGGCAGGGCGCCACCAGGCGTGACTCTTGGCACGACAACAGCCTCAGCGGCCCCACCCCCTTCCCGAAACGCGGCCGATTCGCTACGCTGCGTGTTCAGCCGTCGAATGGCAGGACCCTCGCGGGAAGGACCGGGCGTGGAAGTACCTCCGTCAGGGCGTGAGATCTCGGCGGCGCGCGCCGTGGACACCGGCGTGGTCGGCATCGGCGACCTCGGCCGGATGGGAGGCGCCGACGTCCTCAGCGATGCCCTCGACGTCGGCCGTATCCGCGAGTCGACCCGGCGCCGGCGCCTGTGGCGGTTGTTCTTCTGGTTGACGCCGATCGCCGCCTACATCTATTGGCGGATCTTCTCGGCCAACCCGATTCGTCTCGGCATGCCGCATCTGACGCAGACGCAGATGCAGATCTTCCTTCCTCTCGGGCTCATGGTCGTGCTCTGCATCGTGCTCGTCGTCCCGATGGTCGCGATGGGACGTTCACCGCATGTTCGCTACGACCCGAGCGAGATCGACGTCACGCTCGACGACGTCGTCGGTCTCGGCCCCGTCAAGGACGAGATCGTCAAGTCGCTCAACCTCTTTCTCGGCTACCAGACGTTCCGCCGCGTGATGGGCGGCAACCCGCGCAAGGGAATCCTGTTCGAAGGACCGCCGGGAACCGGCAAGACATACATGGCCAAGGCGATGGCGCGCGAAGCCGGCGTGCCTTTCCTGTTCGTTTCCTCCACGGCGTTCCAGTCACAGTTCTACGGCGCCACCGGCCGCAAGATCCGGAACTTCTTCAAGGAGCTCCGCAAAGCAGCCCGTGAAGAGGGTGGCGCGATCGGATTCATCGAGGAGATCGACGCGATCGCGGGCGCGCGCAGCGGCATGCGTGCGACGCCGCTCGCCTCCACACATGCGGCCGACGCATGGGGTCGTCAGGTCACGCCCAGTCACTCGAGCGAGGGCATCTCCGGGGTCGTCAACGAGCTGCTCATCCAGCTGCAGTCGTTCGACGCGCCGACGGGTGGGCACGCGTTCAAGGGCTGGTGGATCGACGGCCTCAATCGCTTCCTTCCGACCCATCGCCGGATCAAGAAGCGTCCGCCCGAGCCGTCGAACATTCTCGTGATCGCGGCCACGAACCGCGCCGCCGACCTCGACCCGGCGCTGATGCGCCCGGGGAGGTTCGACCGTTCGATCCATTTCGACATTCCCAGCCGATCGGGTCGCCGGGAGATCATCGACTACTACCTCGACAAGAAGGCGCACGTTCCCGAGCTCGACAAGGAGGAGCGACGCGATCAGCTCGCGGCGATGACGTTCGGCTACACACCGGTCATGATCGAGCACCTCTTCGACGAGGCGCTCGTTTGGGCACTGCGCGGCGGCAAGGCGTCCATGGACTGGACCGACGTCCAACAGGCGAAGCTCACCGAGGAGATCGGGCTGAAGCAGCCGGTCGAGTACATGGAAGACGAGAAGCGCACGATCGCGACACACGAGGCAGGTCACGCGACGGTCGCATACCTCGTCGGCCAGAACCGCAAGCTCGAGGTGCTGTCGATCATCAAGCGCAGCGCCGCCCTGGGCCTGCTGGCCCACTCCGACCTGGAGGAGAGGTTCACCCAGACGGAGTCCGAGCTG
>DASQHW010000167.1:0-3933 GCA_035631895.1 Acidimicrobiia bacterium
CGCGATCACGGTGATCGAATGATCGCACCGCACATCTTGCGATTCGTCGTCATCGTCGCGCTCGTCGTCGGGTCCGCCGTCACGCGGGAGAGGTGGCTCGCCGAGACGGGCGAGCCCGCGGTGCGCCGCCGGTGAGGCCGGGAGCGCGGGGCTCGCGCCCACTTGCCGCAACTTCGTGCCCACCGCGACACGCGCGACGGGCGCGACCGACACCGCGAGCTGCACCTCGATCTGCGGCGCGGCGCCGGGACTGAACGGTTGCGTTTCGGCGACCGGCGCTCGGGTCGGCGTGCGTCCCCGTACCCGTACGCGTCGCCGCGCCCGCGCTCCCGTCGCGGGGATCGTTGTGCGGCCGCCGGGGTGATCGACCCCGGGACGCGGCCCGATCGTCGACACGGCCCGCTCGGGATGCGCGCCGGGATGAGCCGGGTCGGCGACGGACATGAGGGCCAACGCGACCGCGAGCACAGACCCACTTGCGAGCGTCGAGATCCACCCACGCCATGGACGCCGAAGCGTCGGGCCCTCCACTTACACCGTGCTCCCACTCCCCGCCCGGGAACGTCGCCACACCGCGTGCCGGCTTATCGGAAGGCGTCTTTCGGCGCTTGAGCCGAAACGGGAACGGCGTCGTGCCGGAACGATGAGCGAGCTACGTCGACGCCGGCGTCTCTGCGAGCACCTTGCCGATGCGCAGGAGCGCGGGAGTCGCGGAGCCCAACGAGAACTCGTAGCTCTTGAGCCACAGGAAGTAGCGATGGATCGGGAAGTCCACGTCGATGCTGACGCCGCCATGGATGTGGAGCGCGGCGTGCGCGATGCGGTTGCCACCGTCGGCCGCCCAGACCTTCGCGGTCGCGACCTCGACGGGGTCGTCGCGCCCCTCGTCGAGATGGGTGGCCGCCTGCAGCATCGTGAGCTCGATCGCCTGGTTGTCGATGAAGCAATCCGCCATGCGCTGCCCGACCGCCTGGAACGTGCCGATCTGGCGGTCGAACTGCTTGCGTTCCGTCGTGTAGTGCGCAGTCAGACGCAATGCCTTGTCGGCGACGCCTGCGACGATCGCGCAGGTCGCGACGATGGTGCGATGCAACGTCCAGGCGAGGATCTCGGATCCCTGCTCGAGCGAACCGAGGACCGCGTCGTCACCTACGTGCACGCCGTCGAGGCGCATCTCGAACTGCGGCTCGTGGTTCATGATCTCCTGGCGCATGAGCGTGATGCCCGGCGCGTTCGCCGGGACGAGAAAGAGGCCGACGTTGTCGCCGGCGCGTGCCGGCCCCACCACCAGTTCGGCTGCGGCCGCGCCGCGAACGTTCGTCTTCAGCCCATCGAGCCGCCAGCCGTCACCGTCGCGGGTCGCGGTCGTCTGCGGCTGCTCCGGCTCGGTCCCGTACTCGTGCAACGCGGCCGTCAACAGCACGTCGCCGGCAGCAACCTTCGACAGCACAGCGGCCTGCGCGTCGTTCCCGAACCGCGCGATGGGGAGCGCGGCGCTGACAAGCGTCGGGATCACCGGCAGCGGCGCGACGTTGCGGCCGACCTCCCGGAGCACCATGCAGAGGTCCAGGAACCCCATGCCGAGGCCGCCCGCGGACTCGGGCAGCGCGATCCCGAGGATGTTCGCCTTCGCGAACTCGTGCCACGTGTCGAGGTCGTACCAGTCCTCGGAACGGTCGCGTGCCTTGAGGTGCTGCAGGGTCATGCGATCCTCGAGGATGCGCGCCGCGAGCCCCGCCAGCTCTAGCTGCTCTTCACTGAGAGAGAAATCCACCGTTCGACTCCTTACCTCGGGCTGCCGGGCATGTTGAGACCGAAGATCGCGATCAGGTCACGCTGCATCTCGTTCGTACCGCCGCCGAACGTAAGGATGTGCATGCCGCGCAGCATGCGTTCCACGCGGCCGCGCACCACTGCGCCCGGCGAGTCACCGGAGATCGGCGCCTGGTCGCGCATGATCTCCATCAACAACCGCGCCGCCTCCATGTAGAACTCCGTGCCGAACACCTTGATCGTGGACGCGTCGGCGGGGTTGAGCGCCTCACCACTCTGCGCCAGCCACGCCACCCGCCAGTTCGCGAGGCGTAGGAACTCGAGCTTCGCGTGCACCCGTGCGAGATTGATCTGCACCCACTCCTGGTCGATCACACGCCGGCCGTCCGCGAGCTTCGTATCCTGTGCCCAGCGGCGTACGTCCTCGAACTGCCGCTCGACCACACCTGACGAGCACAGCGTGACCCGTTCGTGGTTGAGCTGATTCGTGATCAGCGACCAGCCCTGATTCTCCTCGCCCACGAGATTCCCCGCGGGAACCCGCACGTCCTCGTAGTAGGTGATGTTGGTGTTGGTGTTGCCGAAGTTGTCGATCTGCTTGTACGAGAAGCCGGGCGTGTCGGTCGGCACGATGATGATCGAGATGCCTTTGTGCTTCTTCGCTTCGGTGTTCGTGCGCACCGCGAGCCAGATGTAGTCGGCGCCGCTCGCGAGCGACGTGAAGACCTTCTGGCCGTTGATGACGTACTCGTCGCCGTCGCGTACCGCCCGTGTCTTCAACGACGCGAGATCGGTGCCGGCATCCGGCTCGGTGTAACCGATCGCGAAATGGATCTCACCCTTCAGGATCTTCGGCACGTAGAACTGCTTTTGCTCCTCGGAGCCATACCGCATGATCGTCGGTGCCACCGAGTTGATGGTGAGCATCGGCACCGGGGCACCGGCGCGCATCGACTCGTCGAAGAACACGAACTGCTCGATGGGCGTCATTCCCTTGCCGCCCCACTCCTTGGGCCATCCGACGCCGGCCCAGCCGTCCGCGCACATCTGCTTCCACGTGTCCTTCGACACCTGGCCGACACCTTCACCCTTCCGCAGGTCCTCTTCGACCGCCGGGGTGAGTAACTTGTCGTAGTACGCGCGCAGCTCGTCGCGTAGCGCTTCCTGCTCCTTGGACAGTCCGACGTACATGCTTCTCCTTGTCGCGCAAGCTGTGGGCCGGGTTCCCCGCCGGGCAGGCGCTCGTCGCGCCCGCAAGTCGTGTGAGTGCCTCGGGGCACCGGTAGAACGCGTTCCATCTTCGCCGAGTGGGCCCTGCCGTGTCGAGTGGCGCTCGCGCGCACACAATGGCGGCCGATGGGTTTGACCTTCGCGACCAAGCGCCGGCGCCGGTTCCTCCGGTGGCGCACCCTCGTTGTCCTGATCGTGGTCGCCGGCATCGGAGCGGGCGCCTTCGTGGTGCTCCGCAAGAACGGTGATTCGACACCCCCGCTCCCGTCCGCGGAGGTGGACACGTTCCTCCGGTCGTGGACCGCCGGAGACGCGGCCGGCATGGCATCGGAGCTCGATCTCCCGCCGACCGACCTGGCGCGCATGGCCACTTCGCTCGTCCACGCGCGACGGGGCAGCCGCGCGTCGTACACGCGCACCGGATTGGTCCGTGACGCGCACAACGCGAAGGAGGCGACGGCCACCTATCACGGACGCGTCGACGTGAACGGGTTCGGCACCGTGGAGTGGGACGGCACGTTCCGCCTCGTCCGGGTCAAGCAGGACAAGAAAGAGGTGTGGCGGATCCAGTACCAGCCCGACATCCTGTATCCCGGGCTGCGGACCGGTCAGTACCTCGACCTTCAGGTCACGTGGCCCGCACGGGCGTCGATCCTCGCGGCGGACGGTTCGGTGCTCGCGGGCACGCAGTCGGTCATCACGATCGGGCTCGAGCCGGCACGCGTGACGAAGAGCCTCAACGACATCAAGCGATTGATGCAACAGCTGGTCGGCACCGATCCGGCGTCGATCGATGCCGCATTGCACGCGCCGGGCGTGCAGCCGAACTGGTTCGTCCCGATCGCGACCGTCGCGGACGACTCCCGCTACACGACAGTGTTGCGCCCGCAGCTCTACCCGCTTCCCGGCCTCTCGTTCCGGCGCGCCCGT